>NZ_JAAIWM010000012.1 GCF_011008845.1 Bacillus mesophilus
CGTCCTGAGCCAGGATCAAACTCTCCAATAAAGTGTTTGATTGCTCATTACACCGGCAATCTACTTAGTTTTTTGCATTAGCGAAAATAACTATATAGTAGATTTAAAAATTTATTACTTGCGTTAGTCTTAAAGACCAACACGCTTGACGTTTTGTTTAGTTTTCAAAGAACTTCTTGTCTCATCGCCCGTAAGCGACTTTATTAATTTACCACACATCGCATATTAATGTCAACAACTATCTTTAAAAGTTTTTAAATTGTTGTTGGCTTGTCTTGAAGCGACAAAAAGTAATATAACATAATTTAATATTTATAGTCAACACTCAATATAAAAAAGTTTTATTCATAATGTCTAATTTGCTTTGTTCGTATATACTTTGAACACTCTTGGGGTGAGGCTACTCTTTTGAACAATCTAAAGAGAATTTGATAGCGTTCCTCCATTGCTCTCTTTACAACATGATCAATTCTATGATCTTGGAAATCATGTAAGATTTCATCCATCTCTCTTTTTAATAAATACTCAAGTTCCTTTTGTTCCATCTGATTTAACATAAAGCCTAGCATGCTGTCACCCTCTTCAGTTCATTTATTCTAGTTATTACCATTACTTTAATTTTTATTAAAAAAATTCTTTTCCCTTCTCTTTTGCTCATAAAACGTACAAGTTTGCATAAGTATTTCTCAAGAGACTTGTACTAGGAGGGTGACTATGAACTTTTTCTTTATATTAAATGGAAAAAAGATTAAGCATTCACTGATCATTGTAATTGCCGCGTTTTTTACAGCAGGACTACTTTTTATCGAAGGATCATTTAATGAACCTGTATTTTCGACTAAGGATGGCCCAAAAGCAATATACAAAGGGGAAGGTAAAGACAAAAAGGTAGCCTTAACCTTTGACATAAGCTGGGGCGATGAACGAGCAATTCCTATATTGGATTCTTTAAAGACTCATAATATTAAAGGTAGTACGTTCTTCCTATCTGCTTCATGGGCAGAAACACATCCAGATATAGTGAAGAGAATTCTAGAAGATGGACATGAGATTGGTAGTATGGGTTATCAATGGAAGAGTTATACGAGCATGGACGAACAAAAAATAAAGCGTGATATTTTACAGGCAGAAGAAGTATTTAAGACACTAGGAGTCAAGGAAGTAAATTTATTAAGACCTCCAAGTGGTAACTTTGACGAAAAAGTACTTAAAGTTGCTGAAAATACAGGGTATACCGTTGTACATTGGAGTGTAAATTCACAAGATTGGACAAATCCGGGCACAGACGTTATCTTGAAAAATCTCAAAGAAATGAAGGCCGGGGATATTATCTTACTTCATGCTTCTGATTCAGCAAAACAGACAGAGAAGGCCATACCTGAAATTGCAAAGCTCCTAAGTCAAAAGGGATTTAAGAATTATTCAATCTCTGAACTAATTTCTAACACAGATGCTAAGACCAAAGAATTGGATTAACATTATACTCCTAAAAAATAAAGAAAAGCTGACATGTTGAAATGTCAGCTTTTCTTTATTAATCTATGAAGAATTAACAACTGGTAGCTGTTACAAATTAAAAGAGGTAAGAGCATAAAGCTAAGCCAACTCTCTTCGTTAGCTCTTAAGGCAGGCACCCATTCTATGGTCGTTACGACAATCATAAAGAATAGGGCTGGAATGAAAGCTTCTTTATTTGTTTCTTTTGCCTTAAAATAAGCAACTACAAGTGCAAATACTAATAAAAATCCCGGATATAAGAAAAAGCTAAGTAAGCGATCATCTGCATCAGCAAACCACTGGTAACGGAAATACACTAAGTCAAACAACACAAATACAATAAGGATAATCTGAACAGGCTTCCATAACCCCTTAAAAATTCCTAGTCCAAATCGATGGACAGTTAGATAAGCAAAGAAACCCATCTGGCTAATTACACTAAATATAAATCCAACTCCTAAGAGCCAAAACATTACGGATAAGATCTCCACAACATTTCCTTCTATAAATAATGATTGATATTCTGACCATCTAATCATAAATCCTAATATAACTGTACTAATTCCCCCGACTAATAAGGTTGAAATAAATAATCGGACCCAATCACGGCTTTTCACATTAGTTCCTCCATTCGTTCATTCCATTTCTGATTTTACCAACGCTCTTTGAAAAATGCTAGTAAATCTCATAACTATATGCATATTTTACTTATTTTTCTTCATATTAAAGGTAGGATTATTTTGAAGGGAGCAAACATCATGGGCTATCATAAATTACTCTTCATACTGTTTTGCTTGTTTACATTAGCATCATGCTCCGGTGGCGGTGGAGAGCAGGGTGGCGGACAGGCTGATTATGAAGAAGTGAAAAAAATGGTTGTTGATATTTTAAAGACAGATGAAGGTAAAAAAGCCATTCAAGAGGTAATGGCAGATGATAAAATGAAGCAGGCCTTAGTAATGGATCAGGCAATTGTTACTGAAACCATACAACAGACATTAACATCTGAAGAGGGATCAAAGTTTTGGACTAAGACATTTGAAGATCCTAAATTTGCAGAAACCTTTGCTAAGAGTATGCAGACAGAACACGAAAAGCTAATTAAAGGGTTAATGAAGGACCCAGATTATCAAAAAATGTTAATTGAATTATTTCAAAACCCCGAGGCTGAGGAACAAGTTCTGACAGTTTTAAAAAGCACTGAATATCGAGCACATCTTCAGCAGGTCATTACCGAAACCTTTGAAAGCCCTCTGTTCAAAGCAAAGCTGGTGGACGTGATCATTAAATCAGCTGAGCAGTTACAAGAACAGGCTTCTAAGAAACAGGAAGGCGAAGGCGGCGGTGGAGGAGAGAGCTAACAAAGTAAAAGCGCCCAAATGGGCGCTTTTACTATTTTTTATGAATAAGCGTTGTGATTTTTTCTGCAATTTCTAAATAAAGTTTACCTAATCTATGGTCTTCAGCGTAAATAGAAGGTGCAAAATCATCATCATTCCAATCTGGTTGCTGAAGTGGTAGCTGGCCTAAAAGCTCTGTTTGAAGTTCCTCAGCTAGCTTTGTACCTCCACCTTTTCCAAATACATATTCTTTTTCTCCTGTAACTTTACTCTCAAAATAAGACATATTTTCAATAACACCTAACACCTCATGCTCAGTACGAAGGGCCATTGCACCCGCTCTTGCAGCAACAAAAGCAGCTGTTGGATGCGGAGTCGTGACAATCACTTCTTTACAAGCAGGTAACATTGTATGAATGTCTAATGCTACATCTCCAGTTCCTGGTGGTAGGTCTAGTAATAAATAATCTAGATCTCCCCATTCAACATCATTAAAGAAATTATGTAGCATTTTCCCTAGCATTGGCCCTCTCCAAATTACAGGTGCATTGTCTTCAACAAAGAACCCCATTGAGATTACCTTAACTCCAAATCGTTCAACTGGAATAATCATTTCTCCTCTGACTACAGGGCGCTTTGTAATTCCCATCATATCTGGAACACTAAATCCATATATATCAGCATCTATGATTCCAACCTTTTTACCTAGCCTTGCAAGTGCTACAGCTAAGTTCACCGATACCGTTGACTTCCCTACTCCACCTTTTCCACTAGCGATTGCGATAAATGTAGTTTTACTTCCTGGAGATAGTAAGGACTTATTTCCTTGAGTATCAGCAGTTGCAAATTTTGCAAGCTCTTCAGCAGGAAGGTCTGTGAAACGTAGACCTACAGAATCAGCACCTGCACCTTTCAATGCTTGTACAATTGTTCCTTGAAGTTGCATTTGTTCTGGAGTTCCTGTTTTTGCGATGGCTATCTTTACACTTACATGTTGCTTATCTTCTTTAACCTTAATTTCCTGTATACCATTTGTTTCCTCTAATGTCTTATGTAAAAAAGGATCCACCATCTTATTAAGAATGGACCTAACTCTATCTTCAGTTAACATACTGCCACTCCTTAGTACTCTTTTTTCGTTAGTATACCATAAATGAGACATAATATCTGAGATCTTAGCTCCCTTTGCAAGAAAAGTGGAGATATTAGAAAAACTTTAAAAGTGCCAAGTGCTTGGACAAGGAACTTGTTTAATACTTCATATGAAATGCAAAAGAAAATCTCCCTAATTCGGGAGATCCAGTTCATTTGAATAATATCGTAAAATGCCTTTATAGATAGATGCTGCCATTTTTTCTTGGTATTCCTCAGTGGTAAGTAAATTTCTTTCATGAGGATTTGAGAGAAACCCAACTTCTACTAGGGCTCCAGGGATTTGTGCCTTCTTTAGAAGATAAATACCACTAATTGCCTTGGCAGATCGATTCGTATTTTCTAAGTTGCGCTTAATTTCTGCTTGAACAAAGGTCGCTAAACGTTTATTTTCCTCTAGCGATCCATAGTAAAAGGTTTGAGCACCTCTCCACCGTTCTGCAGGTATAGCATTTAAATGGATGGTAATAAAGCTGCTTGCATCAGAACCATTGATGAATTTAACTCGATTTTTGAGATCTTCTACTTTTCTATTTCGGACTCCCTTGGTGTCGGGATCGGCTATATCATTATGATCCTCCCTAGTCATTAGAACTAAAGCGCCTTGCTCCTGAAGGTAATCTTTCACTTTTAGTACGATATCAAGAGCAATGTCCCTTTCGAACACTTCATCTCCATAAGAGGCACCGCCATCAATCCCACCATGTCCTGGGTCTAAGACAATAACTTCTCCACTAAGAGGAAGATTCCAAGTGTTCCATGAATCATTACTTGTTAACTGGTTTTGAATAATAAGAATAAATGCTAGGATCCCAATTCCAACCCCAATAATTTGAGCCTTTTTCTTACCCATCCTCTTTTCTCCTCCCTGATTGTTCCCTAGTACTAACTATATGGGACAAGAGAAGAAAATATGATTTAGTGTGTATTAGAGAGGTGGAAAAAAAGCCGAGTAGTTCATCTCGGTGAAGATTTATGCACCGAGTTATCCAAGATGTATAAGTTAGTCTCCATTTTGAATTGGAAATGTTAGTTACCGAGTCGGTTTTCCTCGACTTTGTATACATCCTTAATGAAGACGAAGTTTATAACGCATGATTCCTTTATCAAAACCTTCTTGAATCCACCTAGAAACATACTGCTCACATGCTAAATATAAGGATTCACTCACAAAATCATTATCACTAAGGTTTCCCCAATATTGTAAATAATCGTATAACGTATCGATCAAGTATTTTTCCTCTTCATAGCAGCGTCTTTTGATTGTCTCGAAGGACTCACCGTAATGACCTACTCTTCCAAAACTCGCTCCAAGTAGGTAAGCTTCGATTGCAACATCCACACTGCCGTCTTCAATAGCTTGAGAAAATCTAGCCTGTTTGAAGAATGGCTGAAAATACGAAGTTACTTCCTTGGTCAATTTTTCTAATGTAAGTTCTCTTAATAGTTTACGCTCAAACTTAACTTGTTTTTCTTTGCGCTTTTCTTTAAAAGATGTAATAACTGTCATTAGTTCCACCCTTCCTTTGCGACGGTATCTTCGGGTTGAAGGTTATACCAATAGGATGCACGAAATATAGAAAGGCTTGAATGGCAATTTTATCACATACAACCAAATCCCTTTCCTATATGAAAAAGAACCCTTCAAATGAAGAGCTCTTCTTATAACTTCAATAGCCTTAAGCCATTCAGAATAACTAATATTGTACTTCCCTCATGACCAATAACTCCAAAAGGTAGGTCAATCAGCTGGAAGAAGTTACTTATGATGAGAAGAGCTATAACTGTTATTGAAAAAAACACATTTTGTTTAATGATTCTATTCATTTTCTTTGATAGCAGAATCGTTTCTCTAATTTTACTCAAATCATTTTTTATTAAAATGATATCAGCCGTTTCTAACGCAACGTCTGTACCTTCACCCATTGATATCCCTACATTTGCAGTCGCTAGTGCTGGAGCGTCATTTATACCGTCTCCTGTCATCGTGACCATACCATATTTTTTCTGTAGCATTTTTACTTTGTTGACTTTATCTTCTGGTAAACAGTTTGCAATATATTCGTCCACCTCGGCTAATTCTGCAATCGTACTTGCCGTTTGCTCATTGTCTCCAGTAATCATTATAGTACGAATTCCTTCCTGCTGTAGCTCTTTAATCGCCTTCTTGGTCGATTCTCTCACAGAGTCAATTAGAGCTAAGTACCCTAAAATCTCCTCATCCCTTTTAATATAAACAACAGTTTTCCCATCACCTATAAGAGTTTTTTCTTTATCCCTTAGAAAGTCTTCTACTTTTCTGCCCCCAACATATTCTGATTTTCCAATTTTCCATAGTGAGCCAGCTATATAAGCCTTCATTCCCAAGCCTGCGGTTTCTTGAATAGATGTGACATTCACTCTTTCTGTTTTATTTTCTAATAAGTAACCAACGATTGATTTTGCAATTGGATGAGTAGATTGTTCCTCAATTGAAAGAATTGCTGATTTTATTTCACGATCGTTAGCTTGATCCTTTATTATAAAATCCGTTACAACAGGTTGACCTTTCGTTAGCGTTCCCGTTTTATCAAGTGCAATGATTTTTGTATGTGCAAGTCTCTCTAAGTGAACACCACCTTTAACGAGCACTCCTTTTCTTGCACTGTATGAAATGGCAGACAACGTAGCTGGCATAATTGATGCTACTAGGGCACAGGGTGACGCTACAACCATTAATACCATCGCCCTATAAAAAGATTCAGACCAACTCCACTCAAAAAAGAGTGCTGGTAATACCATCGTTAATAAAACTGCCACTAGTACCAGTTTCACATACAAACCTTCAAATCGTTCAATAAACAATTGCGAGGGTGTTTTCTCACTTTCTGCTTGTTGTACTAACTGAATTATTTTACTAAAAAGAGACTCGCTAGCTAATTTAGAAACATTTATATAAATTACACCAGTATGATTAACAGTTCCTGAAAATACTTCATCAAGTTCGGCCTTCACTACAGGAAGAGACTCACCAGTAATGGGGGATTGATCGACTGTTGTTTGCCCCTTCATAATGATGCCATCTGCAGGGATTCGTTCTCCTGCTTTAACAACAATTTGATCACCTATTCTCAAACTACTTACACTTACTTTCTGTTCGTAACCGTTTTTAACTACCTTTGCCTCTTCAGGCTGCATCTTCATTAGTAAAGATAATTCTCGATTACTCTTGTTCATTGTATAAGTCTCAAGTGCACCGCTGAGTGAGAATATAAAGATGAGTAACGCGCCCTCCATCCAATATCCAATGAATGCCGAACCTATCGCAGCAAAAATCATTAATAATTCAACATTCAAATCGCGTGACTTTATGGACTCAATGATTCCCTCCTTTGCTTTTGCAAACCCACCAATGACAAACGCAATTAAGTAACATATAACTGATATATAATTTTCGTCAGCTGCTGTCATATAACCACAAATAATGAACACACCACTGAGCAAAGCTGCAAATAATTCTAGATGCTGAAGAAAGAAGGAACCTTTACCTTTACCCTTACCCTGATTAACCTGTTGAGTCTGATTGTGATTAATGTTTGCCTCCACTTTACTCCTCACATCCTTTTGATAAGTAGAATCATCATCATTTACACAATTAAAAGAGAAAAACTGCACCATGGGCAGCTAAAAGAGCAAATACATTGATGTAACATATACCTATATTCTATGTAAGGACGTCATAAAAGGGTCAACTAATTTATAATAAATACAAAAAAATAATCATTATAAATAATGATTATCATTCTTAATCATTTAGATAGAATCTTTATAATTTCATTTCTAAGAGGATTAAAATTTCAGCAGAGCGATCATGCAAACATTAGGAGAAAACTAAAAAAAGACTCCCGACCCGTAATGGGTCGAGAGCCTTTGATAAGATAGAATTAACGCTTTGAGAACTGAGGTGCACGACGAGCGCCTTTAAGACCGTATTTCTTACGTTCTTTCATACGTGCGTCACGAGTTAAGAATCCAGCGCGCTTTAAAGTAGCACGGAATTCAGGATCAGCTTGTAGTAAAGCACGAGAGATACCATGACGGATTGCTCCTGCTTGACCAGTATAGCCTCCACCTTTAACACTTACAAGAACATCATAGCTTCCAAGTGTTTCAGTCGCTACTAGAGGTTGCTTAACAACTTCTCTTAGAGCTGGTAGTGGTAAATAGTCTTCAAATTCACGATCATTGATTAAAACACGTCCGTTACCAGGAACTAAACGTACACGAGCTACGGAGCTCTTACGACGTCCTGTACCGTAATATTGTACCTGAGCCAATATAATACCCTCCTTAGATTATCCGCGAAGTTCGTAAACTTCTGGTTTTTGTGCTTGGTGATTATGCTCGCTTCCAACAACAACATGAAGCTTTTTACCCATTTGACGTCCTAGTGGACCTTTTGGAAGCATACCTTTAATTGCAAGTTCTAACATTTGAACTGGATAGTTAGTACGCATTTCTAAAGCTGTTCTAACTTTTAATCCACCTGGGTGTTGGCTATGACGGTAGTAAAGCTTGTCTGTTAGCTTCTTACCAGTTAATTCAATTTTCTCAGCATTGATGATGATTACATGATCACCAGTGTCAATATGTGGTGTATAAGTTGGCTTATGCTTTCCACGTAGTAAAGATGCTACTTCTGTAGATAGACGTCCAAGAGTCTTACCTTCAGCATCTACTACGTACCATTTACGTTCAACTTCACTTGGCTTTGCCATATAAGTAGTACGCATATTTTTCCCTCCAATTACTAATCGTTTAATATTAATAGATTTTTAAAGCTATTTTTATTTCATCAAATAAGTTCCGGGGCTTATTTGTGGGTTTTAAAAATAGTACCATATGCAATAATATATCCTTAAGAATAGAATGTCAAGAAAATGTTACACCAGGATTAGTTGTCATAATGGACTTTCCAGAGATATAATCCATTTCCTGGAGCAGTTTTACCTGCTTTTGTACGATCCTGCTGCTCTAATATAGTAACAATTTCCTCTGGTTTTCGGTAGCCTTGTCCTACCTCTAACAGAGTCCCAACCATAATTCTCACCATATTATATAAAAAACCATTTCCTATAAAACGGAAGGTCAGTAAGTCATCGTTTTCACTAAACTCAATTTCGTAGATTGTACGAATCTTATCTTCCACTTCCGTTTTTGCTGAACAAAAGGAGGTAAAATCATGGGTACCGACTAGGTACTTGATGGCTTCTTTTATCGCAATATAGTCTAGCTGATAGGGGTAATGAAAATGGTAATGTCTCATGAAGACATCACGGTCTTTACTCAAGCTAACTTTATAACGATATTCCTTTGTTTTAACATTGAATCTAGCATGAAAGTCAGAAGAAACTCGCTGGACCTGTATTACCGAAATTTCTTCAGGTAATAATGAGTTAAGTGCTATTTTCCACTTATTAATTGGTATATTCAACGGTGTATCAAAGTGAATACTTTGACCAACTGCATGGACCGAGGCATCTGTTCTGCCAGAGGCAAATACTTTCACGTCTAAACCTTTGTGCATTTTTTTTAACACATTTTCAATTTCTGCCTGAACAGTCCGTTGATTTGGTTGAATCTGATAACCTGAAAAGGCAGAGCCATCATAAGAAATAATACAATTTAATCTTTGCATATAATCACCATGACCGAATTAGTAATAAACAAATTGTGATTAGCAATACACTAGATAGAATCAGAGTATCTGCTAACCTCCACTTTAATTCACGAAGTTTAGTTCTACCTTCTCCACCACGATATCCCCTTGCCTCCATAGCATTTGCAAGCTCCTCTGCCCGCCTAAATGAATTAATAAATAAAGGGACTAATAAAGGGATGACTGCCTTTATTCGCTCCTTCATGGGTCCGCTAGAGAACTCTACTCCTCTAGCAGCTTGTGCCTTCATGATTTTCTCTGTTTCCTGCATTAAGGTTGGAATAAACCGCAAAGAAATAGACATCATTAAGGCTAACTCATGAACAGGAAGCTTAAACCGTTTAAAAGGGTGTAGCAAGCTTTCCATGCCATCCGTCACCTCTATAGGAGTCGTTGTTAATGTTAAGAGGGACGTCATGACAATGAGTAAGAAAAATCGTATCGATATAAAAATACCTTGGCGTAAGCCCTCTTCATAGATGGAAATCCATCCCCATTCAAATAGAAGTGCCCCTTCCTTCGTCATAAAGATGTGAAGAGAAAAGGTGAAGAGAATAATCCATATAACTGGCTTTAATCCTTTTAAAACAAAAGCAATCGGAACCTTTGTTAATTGATTAATAATAATTGTATATATAACCAATAAGACATAGCTTTCTACATTGTTTGCTAGAAATATAACAAGCACAAAAATAAAAATGAGTAAAAGCTTCGACCTGGGATCCATACGATGGAAGATAGAGTTAGTTGGAACGTACTTTCCAATGATAATACTGTCCATCATACTCATGTAATGATCTCCCTTGTTAAGAACTGATGTAACGACTCTACCAGTTCATCAATTGTTAAAAAGCTTCCCTCTACCTTTTGTCCTGTTACCTTCTCTAACTCTTCAATGAGTCTATATGTGTTGGGGATATCTAATCCTATTTGTGAGAGCTTCTCTTTTTGAGAAAATATACTATTAGGGGTTCCACGCATCAGCAACTTCCCATGTTCCATCACGATGATTTCATCTGAGTATGCTGCAGCATCCTCCATATTATGGGTAATCATAATGGTCGTTAAATTTTTCTGACGATGTAACGATGAAAATAACTCCATCATTTCCTTCCTACCTCTTGGATCTAGCCCAGCTGTAGGTTCGTCTAAAACTAAAACATCTGGGTTCATTGCTAGAACACCAGCAATGGCTACACGCCTCATTTGACCACCACTTAGATCAAAAGGGGATCGCTGAAGGAAGCTTTCATTTAATCCAACAATCTCTAAGGTATCCCTAGCCCTCTTTTTCGCCAATTCCTCTGTGACTCCAAAGTTCATCGGCCCAAAACAAATATCCTTCTCAACCGTCTCTTCAAATAATTGATTTTCTGGAAATTGAAACACCATTCCTACAGTTTTTCGTAACGATTTTAGTTCCTTTTCCTTCTTTTTCGAAGTGATGGTATAAGGACCAACTGATACTGTACCACTAGTCGGCTTTAACAGCCCATTAAGGTGCTGAATTAATGTTGACTTACCAGAACCAGTATGACCAATAATCGTAATAAATGAACCTGTTTTTATATCTAAGGATATATCTTCTAAAGCGATTCTCTCAAAAGGAGTATTTGACTGATAGTAATGAGTTAAATTACGAATGGCTATGTCCATAACTCTTTAATCAACCCTTCTACTGTAAATGGAACCTCTTTCATGTCAATGCCCTTTTCCTTCAGCTTCTGACCAACCTTTACAGGAAACGGAACATCAAGACCAATCTCTTCTAATTCGCGGTCCCGTTTAAATATATCGCTTGGTGCACCCTCTGCAAAAATAGATCCCTCGTTAAAGATGATCATCCTGTCAGCACGAGAAGCCTCTTCAAGATCATGAGTGATGGATATAACAGTAATTTCCTGTTCATTTCTTAAAGAATTAATAGTACGAATCACTTCACTTCTACCTTTTGGATCAAGCATTGATGTAGCCTCATCAAGAAGGATAATGGAAGGTCTAATTGCAAGGACACTAGCAATGGCTACACGCTGTTTTTGTCCACCAGATAGATGGTGCGGTTCTTGATCGAGAAAATCAGCCATATTAACAAGTGAAATGGAATCTTCAATACGGTGAACCATTTCTTCACGAGGTATCCCTCTGTTTTCTAAACCAAAAGCCACATCATCTTTCACCGTAGTTCCCACAAACTGATTATCTGGATTTTGAAAGACCATACCAATATGTTCTCGAAAGTCCCAGATAGTTTCTTCCGTAAGAGGGGTTTGATCATTTAATATAATGCTACCACTAGTCGGAAGCATTAAGCCAATCAGTAATTTAGCTAACGTCGACTTACCAGAGCCATTATGACCCACTATAGCAAGCCATTCTCCTCGGTACACAGACAAACTAACATCAGTTAAGGCAGCTGCCTCTTGATTTGGATACTGAAAAGACACTTGTTCTAACTTAAGGATTCTCTCCCCCATCGTTTCCCCTCCTACCGACTCTTTTTATCTAGGTGTTAAACTATGAATATAGATGTTTAAAAGCTTAATTAATGGATTTTATCAATGTATGTATTGCAATAGGCTACCTTGAAAGTGAGGAAATCTTTATTCCAAAACATACTCGCTTTCCAGGTAGCCCGAATAGAATGCTCTGTCTACTATATGACTGCTGTAAAAAATGAATATCGTATCTCAACACAGACAAACAAAAAAGGGCATAGATCCAGTTTAGAACTGACCCGCCCTTTAGTAGTGGTGTTTATAATATTACACTAATTCAATAATCACCATTGGTGCACCGTCTCCACGACGTGGTCCAAGTTTAAGGATACGTGTATATCCACCTTGACGTTCTGAGTAACGAGGTGCGATGTCACCGAATAGCTTTTGAATAGCATCTTGGTTTGTTTCTTCGTTCGCTACTTCATGACGGATGTAAGCAGCTGCTTGACGACGTGCATGTAAGTCTCCACGCTTACCTAATGTAATCATCTTCTCAACAACTGATTTCAATTCTTTAGCTCTCGCTTCAGTTGTCTCAATACGTTCATTGATAATTAGGTCAGTAGCTAGGTCACGAAGTAATGCTTTACGTTGAGCACTTGTGCGTCCTAATTTCTGATATGCCATCGGAAGTTCCCTCCTTTTGTTGAAATCTCTGTATCTATAGAAGAACGCTAGAAACCTAGCTCTTCAAATATAGGCAATAACTAGTATTTACTTTCGAAGCTAGAAAAGGCAGATTCCTAATTAGTCATCCTTACGAAGGCCTAGTCCTAATTCCTCAAGTTTATGTTTTACTTCCTCTAGTGACTTTCGTCCGAGGTTACGAACCTTCATCATATCTTCTTCAGTTTTATGTGCAAGCTCTTGTACGGTATTAATACCAGCACGTTTTAAACAATTATATGAACGAACTGATAAATCAAGTTCTTCAATTGTCATTTCAAGCACTTTTTCCTTTTGGTCCTCTTCTTTTTCTACCATGATTTCAGCATTTTGTGCTTCATCAGTCAGACCAACGAAGATATTAAGATGTTCGGTTAAAATTTTAGCACCAAGTGCGACTGCCTCTTTTGGACCAATGCTTCCATCTGTCCAAACATCAAGAGTCAATTTGTCAAAGTTGGAAACTTGACCTACACGTGTGTTCTCAACTTGATACGTAACACGCGAGACTGGTGTGTATATTGAATCAATTGGTATAACACCAATTGGCTGATCTTCTCTCTTGTTTAAATCAGCAGGTGTATAACCTCTACCACGTCTTGCTGTTAGACGCATACGAAGTGTAGCATCCTTTGCAAGTGTCGCGATATGAAGATCAGGATTTAAGATTTCTACATCACTATCATAAGTAATGTCAGCAGCAGTAACTGTTCCATCACCCTGCACATCGATCTCAAGAGTTTTTTCATCATCTGAATAGATCTTGAGAGCTAGTTTCTTAAGATTTAAGATAATCGTAGTAACATCCTCTACGACACCTTCAATAGTTGAGAACTCATGCTGAACGCCATCAATTTGAATAGCAGATACAGCAGCACCAGGTAGTGAGGATAATAGTATACGACGTAAGGAGTTACCCAAAGTTGTACCATATCCACGCTCAAGTGGTTCCACGACAAATTTACCATACTTGGCATCATCGCTGATTTCAACCGTTTCGATTTTTGGTTTCTCAATTTCGATCATTTATAAACCCTCCTCCAAAACGTCGAAACCCCGGCTAGACTGTAGTCTAACCGAAATTCCCCATTAGGCAGTTCCCGTTTTGTGCACAACAACTTGATCAATTGTTTTCTAATGAATCTATCTACAAAAATATTGTATCATATCCCATTATAGACAGGGTTTCAAAATCTATACAGAAAAAATTAAACGCGACGACGTTTTGGCGGACGGCAACCATTATGAGGTACTGGAGTTACGTCCCTAATCGCTGTTACTTCAAGACCTGCTGCTTGAAGAGCACGGATCGCTGCTTCACGACCTGCACCTGGTCCTTTAACAGTAACTTCTAAAGTTTTTAAACCATGTTCCATTGCAACTTTTGCAGCAGCTTCAGCAGCCATTTGAGAAGCGAATGGAGTTGATTTACGTGAACCTTTGAAGCCTAGTGCACCAGCACTTGACCAAGATAATGCATTTCCGTGTGAATCAGTAATAGTTACAATCGTGTTGTTAAATGTTGAACGGATATGTGCAATACCAGTTTCAATATTCTTTTTGACACGACGCTTACGTGTATTCGTTTTACGAGCCATCGATCATTTACCCTCCTTTACTATTTCTTTTTATTTGCTACAGTACGACGTGGACCCTTACGAGTACGTGCGTTATTTTTAGTATTTTGACCACGAACTGGTAAACTACGACGGTGACGTAAACCGCGGAATGAACCAATTTCGATTAGACGCTTAATGTTAAGAGAGATTTCACGACGAAGATCTCCTTCTACCTTTAAACGGTCAATAGCTTCACGGATTTTTCCTAATTCATCTTCTGTAAGATCACGAACACGAGTATCTTCAGAAACACCAGCTTCAGCAAGTACCTGCTGAGCAGTTGTTTTACCGATTCCAAAGATATAAGTTAAGGAAATTACAACACGCTTATCACGTGGAACATCAACACCTGCAATACGTGCCATTAGTGCACCTCCTTCAAATTAACCTTGTTTTTGCTTATGTTTTGGGTTTTCACAAATAACCATAACTTTACCTTTACGGCGAATAACTTTACATTTTTCGCAGATCGGCTTTACGGATGGTCTTACTTTCATCTTTTAAACCTCCTTAATAGTACGGAGTGCTGAGTGTATTTTATTTAAAGCGATACGTAATGCGACCACGGGTCAGATCATAAGGGGATAATTCAACTGTTACCTTATCACCTGGTAGGATACGAATAAAATGCATACGAATTTTTCCTGAAACATGAGCCAGAACAACGTGACCGTTTTCTAACTCTACTTTGAACATTGCATTTGGCAATGTATCAATGATGGTACCTTCTACTTCAATTACATCGTCTTTCGCCATCAATAAGCTCTCCCTTCTCCAAATCAGTAATCTGTTCATTGACAAACTTAGTGACTGCAAAGCGCAGCTTTCCATTTGTCACACGACCTGATTCACTTATACTGCTCTGAACTTCCGGAGAAACGTCTTCAAATAATTCAAGATGGTTGATATTCTTCTTTTTAGGTTTATCGTATTTTCGCTTATCACCATCAGCGATTAATACAAACCGTTCGTCCAGAATTCGTATTATAATAGCATACTGTCCTGCATCTCTGCCTTGTGTAATAGAGACAAACTGACCTATTCGTGGACTAGAATCAGAATCACTCATCCTTTACCACCTTCACTTAGGCTTGTTAAAACTTCATAACCGTCCTCTGTAATCGCAATAGTATGTTCGAAATGAGCACACCTTTTACCATCTACGGTTACAACAGTCCAGTCATCTTGTAATGTTTTTACATAACGGCTACCAGCATTCACCATCGGTTCAATAGCTAAAACCATTCCTGGCTTTAATCTGGGTCCTTTACCAGGAGGTCCAAAGTGCGGGATTTGAGGATCCTCATGTAACTCTTGACCAACACCGTGCCCCACATATTCCCGTACTACTGAGAAGCGGTTAGCTTCTACAAATACTTGAATCGCATGAGAGATATTAGTTAAGCGTACTCCCGGTTTAGCTTCCTTAAGTCCTAGATAAAGTGATTCCTCGGTTACATCTAATAGTCGCTGATCCTCTTCTGAAATGGTTCCTACACCGTAAGTCCATGCGGAATCACCGTGATAACCACTGTACTTCGCACCAATATCAATGCTAATGATATCACCATCTCGTAACACTGTATCACTAGGAATCCCATGAACGAGTGCTTCATTCACAGATGCACATATGCTACCAGGAAAACCACTATAGCCTTTGAAAGAAGGGATTGCATCATATTGACGAATCACTTTCTCAGCAATAGAATCTAGTTCATTTGTAGTTATTCCAGGTTGAATATGCTTTTTTAATTCTTGGTGAGTTAATGCTACAATACGGCCTGCTTCACGCATTATATCAATCTCGCGAGGGGTTTTACAAATAATCATTTGCTAATTCCCTCAAGGTACCCATTTATATCTGCAAAGACATCATGAATGTCTTGTTGGCCATTGATTGTACGCAGGTAACCTTTGCCTTGATAGAAATCTAGTAAAGGCTTCATCTGCTTTGTATTAACATCAAGACGATTGCCAACTGTTTCAGCATTATCGTCATCACGTTGATACAACTCACCTCCACACTTATCACAAACACCCTCAACTGCTGGTGGATTGAATTCTAAGTGGTAAGTTGATCCACAGTTCTTGCAAATTCTTCTACCTGTTAGGCGATCCATTAAAAGACCTTGATCTACATGAATGTGAAGCACATAATCTAACGTACGTTCTAATTGGTTTAATAAGTCTTCTAGCGCCTCTGCTTGAGCCACTGTACGTGGGAAACCATCTAAAAGAAAACCCTTCTTACAATCATCTTTGCCTAAGCGCTCACGAACAATACCTATTGTTACTTCATCTGGTACTAGCTGTCCCTGATCCATAAATGACTTTGCTTTTAATCCTAATTCAGTTCCTTCTTTAATAGCAGTTCGGAACATATCCCCCGTAGAAATATGAGGAATATGATATTGTTCTACTATCTGTTCGGCTTGAGTGCCTTTTCCGGCACCAGGCAAACCCATTAGTATTAAATTCATTTACATTTCCCCCTCAGTCAATATAAGGCAGTGGGAACATATCCCACTCCTACTGCTTTATAAAGCCTTTATAATTCCTTTTCACAAGCTGGCTTTCTAGCCCCTTCATTGTCTCAAGTGCAACACCTACGACAATTAGTAAACTAGTTCCACCAATTTGCGCTGAAGGTGGTAAATTTGCAAAGTTAATAAAGAATACAGGTAGAACAGATATTACTGCCAAGAATAGTGAGCCTACGAATATAAGACGATATAAAATCCTAGTTAAATACTCTTGTGTACTTCTTCCTGGACGAATACCAGGTATATATCCACCTTGCTTTTTCAGATTATCAGACATCTGTTCAGGATTTACTTGTACAAATGTGTAGAAATAAGAGAAAGCAATAATTAGTGCAACATAAATGATCATTCCAACAGGTTGTGTATAATCAAATGTCTTAGTAATCCAAGATGTCACATCATTTGTTCCGAAAAACGATGCAATCGTTGGTGGAGTAATGATAAATGAAACAGCAAAGATTACTGGGATAACACCTGCTGCATTAACTTTCAAAGGAATATGCGAAGATTGTCCTCCAACCGGACTGTTCCCAACCAGTTTTTTTGCATACTGGACAGGAATCTTACGAATTGCCTGTTGAATAAAGATAACACCTACTATGATCGCTAGTACTGCAATTAACAAGATAACAACTGTTACTATATTAAGGAATAGCTGCTCTCCTGGATTTTCAAACTGTTGTGCATAAATCTGGTTTACTGTTGTTGGAATAGCAGCAACAATTCCTGCAAAAATCAATATTGAAATCCCATTTCCTACCCCTTTAGCTGTGATTTGCTCACCAAGCCACATTAAAAAGGCAGTTCCTGCTGTTAATACAGTTGCTATAAATAGATAGGTTAGCACACTTGGATTCTCAATTAACTGGCCGCCTGCTAGATTATTAAATCCAATTGACATACCGATTGCTTGAATAAAACCAAGTACAATTGTACCATAGCGGGTAAACTGAGCTAGCTTACGGCGCCCAACTTCTCCTTGCTTTGACCATTCAGTAAACTTAGGTACAACATCCATCTGTAGTAGTTGTACAATGATGGATGCTGTAATATAAGGCATGATACCCATAGCAAGGATCGAGAAGTTTTGTAGAGCCCCTCCACCAAATGTATTTAGAATTCCAAATACATTTAACTCATCCTGAATCTTTAATACTTCTGCTCTAACTCCTGGAACCGGGATAAACGTACCGATTCGGAATATGATTAGCATTAGTAATGTGAAAATAATTTTAGAACGAATATCGCTCACGCGCATAAAATTGGAGATTGTCTGGAACATTAAACCACCTCAGTTTTACCGCCAGCCGCCTCAATCGCTTCCTGTGCAGAAGAAGAGAATTTATGAGCCTTAACAGTAAGTTTCTTTTCTAGCTTTCCTTTTCCAAGGATTTTTACGCCAGCAGTATACTTGCTGATTACACCAGTTTCTAATAATAGTTCTGGAGTAACTTCAGTTCCTTCTTCAAATCGATTAAGAGTATCTAAGTTAACGATCGTAAACTCTTTACGATGGATGTTTGTAAATCCACGCTTTGGTAGACGTTGGAATAATGGTGTTTGACCACCTTCAAATCCTGGACGAACTCCTCCACCAGAACGAGCATTTTGTCCTTTATGACCTTTACCGGAAGTCTTACCTTGACCAGTACCGATACCACGTCCTAGACGTTTACGTTCCTTACGAGACCCCTCAGTTGGTTTTAATTCATGAAGTTTCATTTTGGGCACCTCCTTATTATAGCAATTTTATATAATTATTGTTCTTTTACAGTAACAAGGTGAGATACTTTGTTAATCATTCCGCGAATCGCAGCATTATCTTCGTGTACCACTGTTTGATGCATTTTATTTAGACCTAGTGTCTTAACAGTAACACGTTGATTCTCTGGACGACCAATTACACTGCGAGTGAGGGTAATTTCTAATTTGTTTGCCATGATAATTCCCTCCTTATCCTAACAGTTCTTCTACCGTTTTACCACGTAGCTTTGCAACATCCTCGGCACGCTTAAGGTCTTTTAAACCATTAATAGTAGCACGAACCATATTGATCGGTGTATTTGTACCTAAAGATTTAGATAGAATGTCACCAACACCAGCTAATTCTAATACCGCACGAACAGGACCACCAGCGATAACCCCAGTACCCTCAGAAGCAGGCTTCAATAAAATGTTACCAGCTCCGAATTGTCCGATTACTTGGTGTGGTATTGTAGTACCAACCATTGGTACAGTTACTAAGTTTTTCTTTGCATCTTCGATAGCCTTACGGATAGCATCTGGCACCTCTTGCGCTTTACCAGTACCAAATCCAACATGACCATTCTTATCACCTACAACCACAAGAGCAGCAAAGCGGAAACGACGTCCACCTTTAACAACCTTTGCTACACGGTTTACGGCAACTACACGTTCTTCAAGTTCCAATTTGTTTGGATCAATGCGACGCATGTATGTCCCTCCTTTATTTTAGAATTCAAGACCTGCTTCACGAGCAGCATCTGCTAAAGCTTTAACACGTCCGTGGTATAAGTATCCACCGCGGTCAAATACTATTGAGCTAACTCCCTTTTCTTTCGCACGCTTTGCAACAAGCTCACCTACTGCTTTAGCTGCTTCAGTATTACCAGTTGAGCTTACAGAAAGCTCTTTATCTAAAGTAGATGCACTTGCAATTGTTACAGAGTTAGTGTCGTCAATAACTTGTGCATATATATGTTGATTAGAACGGAACACATTTAAACGTGGGCGCTGAGCCGTACCTGTTAACTTAGAACGCACTCGAGCATGACGCTTCTTACGTGTTGAATTTTTATCTGGTTTCGTAATCATTCAGGTCACTCCTTTCTCTTACCTATTGATAATTACTTCGCAGTCTTACCTTCCTTACGACGTACAAATTCACCTTCATAGCGAATACCTTTACCTTTATAAGGCTCTGGTGGACGAACGTCACGGATGTTAGCTGCTAACGCACCTACGCGCTCCTTATCAATACCTGAGATTTTAATTTTTGTGTTTGCAGGAACTTCAATATCAATTCCTTGTTCTGGTGTAATCTCAACAGGATGAGAGTAACCTACGTTTAATACAAGCTTATTACCTTGCTTTGAAGCACGGTAACCAACCCCGATTAATTCAAGGCCTCTTTCATAACCTTTAGTTACACCCTCTACCATGTTACCAAGCAAACTAGCTGTAGTACCATGAAGAGATCTATGTTCTTTGTTATCAGAAGGACGTACTACTGTTAACACGTTATCTTCAAGTTTAATTTCCATATCTGGGTGGAACGAACGAGTTAATTCACCCTTAGGTCCCTTAATTGTTACTGTGTTGTTGTTATTAGTAACAGTAACGCCAGCTGGAATCTCAATTGGTTTTTTACCGATACGAGACATTCTTTTTCACCTCTCTTTTCTTACAAGTGATTACCAAACGTATGCAAGTACTTCTCCGCCTACTTGCTTTTGGCGAGCTTCCTTATCAGTGATAACACCGTTAGAAGTCGAAACGATTGCAATACCAAGTCCGTTAAGTACACGTGGTACCTCATCAGCTTTAGCATATACACGTAAACCTGGCTTACTGATTTTCTTTAGTCCAGTAATAACACGCTCGTTATTTGCACCGTACTTTAGGAAAATACGTAAAATACCTTGTTTGTTATCTTCTACGAATTCAACATCACGAACGAAACCTTCACGCTTTAAAATTTCAGCGATTTCTCTCTTCAATTTTGATGCAGGGATTTCTAATTTCTCGTGACGAACCATGTTCGCATTACGAATGCGAGTAAGCATATCTGCAATTGGATCTGTCATGACCATTGAATTTTACCTCCTTCCCAACCTTTGAGTATTACCAACTAGCTTTCTTTACACCTGGAATTTGCCCCTTATAAGCGAGCTCTCGGAAACAAATACGGCAAAGTTTAAATTTACGTAGAACAGAGTGTGGACGTCCGCAACGTTCGCAGCGTGTGTACTCTTGAACCTGAAATTTTTGTTTGCGTTTTTGCTTTGCAATCATCGATTTTTTAGCCACAGTTTCGCCTCCTCTTCATTAGTTGGCATCTATTACTTTTGGAACGGCATTCCAAATTGAGTTAGTAGTTCACGAGCTTCTTCATCTGTATTAGCAGTAGTAACGATAACAATGTCCATTCCTCTTACTTTAGATACTTTATCGTAATCAATTTCAGGGAAGATTAATTGTTCTTTAACACCTAAAGTGTAGTTTCCACGGCCATCAAATGATTTCTTAGAAACTCCACGGAAGTCACGTACACGTGGTAATGATACAGAGACTAATTTATCAAGGAATTGATACATTTTCTCTCCACGAAGTGTAACCTTAGTACCGATTGGCATACCTTCACGTAAACGGAATCCAGCGATAGATTTCTTTGCCTTTGTAACAACTGGCTTTTGACCAGTAATTGTTGTTAATTCTTCAACAGCTGTATCTAGTGCCTTTGCATTTGCAACAGCATCACCAACACCCATGTTGATTACGATCTTTTCAAGCTTTGGAACCTGCATAACCGAGTTATAGTTGAACTTACTCATTAGAGCAGGAGTAATTTCTTTGTTAAATTTATCTTTTAGGCGGTTCATTCCATTGACCTCCTTTCACACATTATTTATCTAAAGATTGACCTGATTTTTTTGCAACACGCACTTTTTTGCCATCAACTAATTGATAACCAACTCTAGTTGGCTCACCGCTTTTTGGATCTAACGGCATAACATTAGATACATGAATCGCTGCCTCTCGACTAATGATACCGCCTTGAGGGTTTGCTTGTGATGGTTTAGAGTGTTTCTTAACCACATTTACTCCTTCAACAAGGACGCGGTTCATTTTTGGAAAAGATTCAAGGATAACACCTTGCTTGCCTTTGTCTTTTCCGGAGATAACCTGTACTTTATCGCCTTTTTTCACATGCATCGATCGTGCACCTCCTCTTACAAGGCATTCTTATTTTTTAAAACGTTTATATTATAGAACTTCAGGAGCTAAAGAAACAATCTTCATGAAGTTGTTGTCACGTAGTTCACGTGCAACTGGTCCAAAGATACGCGTACCACGAGGACTCTTATCATCACGGATAATTACGCAAGCATTTTCATCAAAACGAATGTATGAACCATCTTTACGACGAACACTGCTCTTCGTTCTTACTACTACCGCTTTAACAACATCACCTTTTTTAACAACGCCTCCTGGTGTTGCTTGTTTCACTGTAACAACGATTACATCACCAATACCTGCAGTCTTTCTTCCAGAACCACCAAGTACTTTAATTGTTAACACTTCACGAGCACCAGAGTTGTCGGCAACCTTTAAACGACTCTCTTGTTGAATCATACTATGAAACCTCCCTTCGGAATAAACATGATCCGAACATTAATTAGATAATTACTGCTTTCTCAACAACCTCTACTAGGCGGAAACGCTTTGTTGCAGATAAAGGACGAGTTTCCATAACACGTACGATATCTCCTACTTTTGCTTCGTTTAACTCATCATGAGCTTTGAACTTTTTTGAGTATTTTACACGTTTACCGTATAGAGAATGCTTTTTATAAGTTTCAACTAGAACTGTTACTGTTTTGTCCATTTTGTCAGAAACAACACGTCCAGTGTAAACCTTACGTTGATTGCGCTCAGTCATTCAGCAAACCTCCTCTCAGGGTTAATTATTTAACGCTTAGCTCTCTTTCACGTACTACAGTTTTCATACGAGCGATTGATTTGCGTACTTCGCGAATGCGAGCTGTGTTTTCTAATTGACCAGTAGCTAATTGGAATCGAAGATTAAACAATTCCTCTTTAAGTGATTTCACTTTTTGTTCAATTTCGGCAGTGGTTAGATCACGGATTTCATTAGCCTTCATTAGATTCACCACCAATTTCTTCACGTTTTACGAACTTTGTCTTAACTGGCAGCTTATGTGCAGCAAGTCTTAACGCTTCACGAGCAACTTCTTCAGAAACACCTGCAATTTCAAACATAATCTTGCCTGGCTTTACTACCGCTACCCATCCTTCTGGAGCCCCTTTACCGGATCCCATACGTACTTCTAACGGCTTCGCTGTATAAGGCTTAGAAGGGAAGATTTTAATCCAAACCTTACCACCACGCTTCATATAACGAGTCATCGCGATACGCGCTGCTTCGATTTGACGGTTTGTAATCCAAGATGCTTCTAGTGCTTGTAATCCATATTCACCAAAGTGTACTTCCGTACCACCTTTTGCACGTCCGCGCATTTTTCCACGGTGTTCTCTACGGTATTTAACACGTTTAGGTAATAACATAATTATTTTCCTCCTTCCGCTTCTTTCTTTCTAGTAGGAAGGACTTCACCACGATAGATCCATACTTTCACGCCAAGCTTACCATATGTTGTGTCAGCTTCTGCTGTTGCATAGTCGATATCAGCGCGAAGTGTATGAAGTGGAACAGTTCCTTCACTGTAAGACTCAGAACGAGCGATGTCAGCACCACCAAGACGACCAGATACCATTGTTTTAATACCTTTAGATCCTGCTCTCATAGCACGTTGAATCGCTTGCTTTTGGGCACGACGGAATGATACACGGTTTTCTAGTTGGCGAGCAATGTTTTCTGCAACTAATTGTGCATCAAGGTCCGCTCTCTTAATTTCCATAATGTTGATATGAACTCTTTTGTTTGTTAATTGGTTAAGTGCTTTACGAAGTGCTTCTACTTCAGAACCACCTTTACCAATTACCATACCTGGCTTAGCTGTGTGAACTGTAATGTTTACACGGTTTGCCGCACGTTCAATTTCAATCTTTGATACTGATGCATCTGTTAAACGTTTTGTAACGTATTCACGGATTTTAATATCTTCATGTAATAGATCTGCATAGTCTTTACCAGCGTACCATTTTGATTCCCAATCACGAATGATACCAACTCGTAGACCGACCGGATTAACCTTTTGACCCACAGCTTATCCCTCCTTCTTTTCTGATAGTACGATTGTAATGTGACTCGTACGTTTGTTAATTGCACTTGCACGACCCATCGCACGTGGACGGAAACGCTTCAATGTAGGACCTTCGTCTACAAAAGCTTGCGCAATTACTAAGTTATTTAGTTCCATTTCATAATTATGTTCAGCATTCGCCATTGCCGAGTTTAATACCTTCTCAACAACTGGAGATGCAGCTTTTGGTGTATGGCGTAGAATTGCAATTGCTTCGCCTACTTGCTTTCCTCGAATTAGATCTACTACTAAGCGTACTTTACGAGGAGCAATACGAACTGTTCTAGCTACTGCTTTCGCTTGCATCGAGATGCCTCCTCTCATTAACGTCTTGTTTTCTTATCGTCACTATCGTGACCTTTATACGAACGTGTAGGTGCAAATTCACCTAATTTATGTCCAACCATGTCTTCAGTAACATATACTGGTACATGCTTACGGCCATCATAAACAGCAATTGTGTGACCAATGAATTGTGGGAAAATAGTAGAACGACGAGACCAAGTTTTAATAACTTGTTTTTGTCCTGCTTCAGTCATTTTCTCAACTTTGCTCATTAAATGATCATCAACGAATGGTCCTTTTTTCAAGCTGCGACCCATACTTGACCCTCCCTTCGAATTCGAGCTACGGTTCTAGTGAACCGTAGTACAAACCCGTTATTTTTTACGACGACGTACAATAAACTTATCAGACTTGTTTTTCTTCTTACGAGTCTTGAAACCAAGTGTCGGCTTGCCCCATGGAGTCATAGGAGACTTACGACCGATTGGTGAACGACCTTCACCACCACCGTGTGGATGGTCATTAGGGTTCATTACAGATCCACGTACTGTAGGACGTTTGCCTAACCAACGAGAACGACCTGCTTTACCAATTTTGATTAGTTCATGTTGTTCGTTACCTACTTGACCGATTGAAGCACGGCAAGTCGCAAGAATCATACGAACTTCACCAGAAGTTAAACGTACTAATACATATTTACCTTCTTTACCAAGTACTTGTGCAGAAGAACCAGCAGAACGTACTAATTGTCCACCTTTTCCAGGCTTAAGCTCGATATTATGGATAACTGTACCAACTGGAATATTTGCTAATGGTAATGCATTACCTACTTTAATATCAGCTTCAGTACCTGAAGTGATTTGCATCCCCACTTGAAGACCTTTAGGAGCTAAGATATAACGCTTTTCTCCATCTAGATAATGAATTAATGCAATGTTTGCCGAACGGTTTGGATCATATTCGATTGTAGCAACGCGTCCTGGTATACCATCTTTGTCGCGTTTAAAATCGATAATACGATATTGGCGCTTATGTCCGCCACCTTGATGACGCACAGTGATTTTACCTTGGTTATTACGACCAGCCTTTTTGCTTAAAGGTGCTAGTAATGACTTTTCTGGCTTGTCTGTAGTGATCTCAGCAAAGTCAGAAGCTGTCATTCCACGACGACCATTAGAGGTTGGTTTATACTTTTTAATCGCCATTTTCGTTTCCCTCCTTATCTATAAAAATTATACTTCAAAAAATTCTATTTCTTTGCTTTCAGCAGTTAGCTTAACAATCGCCTTTTTACGACGTGGAGTGTATCCACTGTGACGACCCATACGCTTAAACTTACCTTTATAGTTTTGAACATTAACCTTTTCAACTTTAACGTTAAAGATTTCTTCGATAGCATCTTTAACTTCAGTCTTATTAGCTCTTAAATCCACTTCAAACGTGTACTTCTTTTCCGCCATTAAATCAGCAGAACGTTCAGTAATCACGGGGCGCTTAATAATATCACGAGGATCTCTCATTATGCAAGCACCTCCTCTACTTTTTCCACCGCAGCTTTAGTCATTAAAAGCTTGTCGTGGTTTAATACATCTAGTACGTTAACTCCGTCTGCAGCAACGACTGTTACTCCTGGGATGTTACGTGCAGCTAGCTCAACCGCTTCGTTAGCGTCTCCAGTAACGATTAATGTTTTGCTGTCTACATTTAGTCCTTTTAATACTGTAACCATTTCCTTAGTCTTTGGAGCAGCAAGTGCTAGGTTATCAAGTACTAAAATGTTTTCTTCAAGTACTTTCGTTGATAAAGCTGACTTAATAGCTAAACGACGTACTTTTTTTGGTAATTTGAAGCTATAGCTTCTTGGAGTTGGACCGAACACGATACCACCACCACGCCATTGTGGAGAGCGAATAGAACCTTGACGTGCACGTCCAGTTCCTTTTTGACGCCATGGCTTACGTCCACCACCACGTACTTCAGAACGATTTTTTACTTTGTGAGATCCTTGACGTAAGGAAGCTCTTTGCATGATAACAGCATCGAATAATACACTCTCGTTCGGCTCAATTCCGAATACAGAATCATTTAATTCGATTTCTCCTACCGTTGAACCTGTTTGGTTATACAATGCAACTTTCGGCATTTGTACTCCTCCTTTCTTGTAAATATTTATTTAGATTTAACTGAACTTTTAACAGTAACTAAAGCTCTTTTAGGTCCCGGAACATTTCCTTTAATTAATAAAAGATTACGTTCAACGTCTACCTTAACGATTTCTAGGTTTTGTACAGTAATTTGTTCTCCACCCATTTGTCCAGCTAACTTTTTACCTTTGAAAACACGGTTTGGAGCAACTGGTCCCATTGACCCTGGGCGACGATGGTAACGAGAACCGTGAGACATTGGTCCGCGTGATTGTCCGTGGCGCTTAATTACACCTTGGAAACCTTTACCTTTTGAAATTCCTGTTACATCTACTGCTTCGCCTTCAGCGAAAATACTAACATTGACTTCCTGACCAACTTCTAATTCAGAAGTTCCACGTAATTCACGGATGAAGCGCTTAGGAGCAGTGTTTGCTTTAGTAGCATGGCCCTTTTGCGGCTTGTTAGCGCGATTTTCTTTAAGGTTGTCAAAGCCTAATTGTACTGCTTCATAACCATCAGTTTCTGCAGTCTTCTTTTGTAACACCACGTTTGGTGCTGCTTCAACTACAGTTACAGGGATTAAGTTGCCATTTTCAGTAAACACTTGCGTCATACCGAGCTTTCTACCTAAGATTCCTTTGGTCATTCGTCACACCTCCTACTTTCTTTTCATTTATGTTTATTAAAGTTTAATTTCGATGTCTACACCAGACGGTAGATCTAATCTCATTAGAGAATCAACCGTTTGTGGCGTTGGATTAATGATGTCGATTAAGCGCTTATGTGTACGCATTTCGAATTGCTCACGAGAATCCTTATACTTATGGACCGCACGAAGAATCGTGTATACTGACTTTTCAGTCGGTAATGGGATTGGACCTGAAACAGAAGCACCTGAACGCTTTGCAGTTTCAACAATCTTCTCAGCCGATTGGTCAAGAATTCGGTGGTCATACGCCTTTAAACGGATACGAATTTTTTCTTTTGCCATTATTTTCCCTCCTTTTCGCCTATTTGGAATAGACAGTTCTCAGTGAAAATTTCCTTACACTCGCCATGGCAAAGCGGCCGGGTGTATCAGCAACCTTTCACATCATCGCAGTCAAAGACCAACATTGTCTATTATAATAAATAATAACTATGAATGCAAGAAAAACATGAATAATTTCTGTTTTTACGCACTAAGATATTATAACTTTTAAAATTGTAATATGCAAGTTGATATGCAATTTATATAATAGCAGTTTTTTCTATTTGATAGTATTCTATATATAATAGAAGAAACTGAATTTTTGGTTTTAAATTGTTATTAAATTTAGTGCTACAAAGTTGTATTTATTACGCTCTCTATGATTGATTTATAGAAAATTTAATAACTAACTATCGTTTTTGCTGCATATTTAAATATACATCTTTATCGGCACCTATTTTGCCTTATTGCTAAAATAATTTAATGAGTCCATTGGTTAAAATCAAACAAAAAAAACAGATACACAAATGTGTATCTGTTTTTTAACTATTATTACTCTTGAATTGAAGCTACTACACCAGCGCCTACAGTACGTCCACCCTCACGGATAGAGAACTTTGTACCTTCTTCAACAGCGATTGGAGCAATTAGTTCAACTGTCATTTCGATGTTGTCACCAGGCATAACCATTTCTACGCCTTCTGGAAGATTACAAATACCAGTAATATCAGAAGTACGGAAATAGAATTGTGGACGGTAGTTTGTGAAGAATGGAGTATGACGTCCACCTTCTTCTTTTGAAAGAACATAAACTTCCGCTTTGAACTTAGTGTGTGGAGTGATCGTCTTAGGTTTAGCTAAAACTTGTCCGCGCTCGATATCTTCACGAGCTACACCACGAAGTAATGCACCAATGTTGTCTCCAGCTTCTGCATAATCAAGAAGCTTACGGAACATTTCAACTCCAGTTACAGTAGTTGACTTAGGCTCTTCAGTGAAACCAACGATTTCAATTACGTCACCAACTTTAACTACTCCACGCTCTACACGACCAGTAGCAACTGTTCCACGACCTGTGATTGAGAATACATCCTCAACTGGCATCATGAACGGCTTTTCTGTGTCACGCTCAGGAGTTGGGATATAAGAATCTACAGCTTCCATAAGCTCATAGATTTTAGCTTCCCATTGCTCTTCTCCTTCTAAAGCTTTAAGAGCAGATCCACGAATTACAGGAGTGTCATCTCCAGGGAAGTCGTACTCAGAAAGAAGGTCACGTACTTCCATTTCAACTAATTCAAGTAATTCTTCGTCGTCTACCATGTCACACTTGTTTAAGAATACTACAAGGTGAGGTACACCAACCTGACGAGATAATAGGATGTGCTCACGAGTTTGTGGCATTGGACCATCAGTTGCAGAAACAACTAGGATTCCGCCGTCCATTTGAGCAGCACCAGTGATCATGTTCTTAACATAGTCAGCATGTCCTGGGCAGTCAACGTGTGCATAGTGACGGTTGTCAGTTTCATACTCAACGTGTGCAGTTGAGATTGTGATACCACGCTCTCTTTCTTCAGGAGCAGCATCAATTTGATCATAGTTCATTGCAGTTCCTCTTCCGTATTTCTTATGAAGAGTGATTGTAATAGCAGCAGTTAATGTAGTTTTACCATGGTCAACGTGTCCGATTGTACCAATGTTAGCATGTGGTTTTGAACGGTCGAATTTCTCTTTACCCATTTCGAAAATCCTCCTTAGAATATAAATAAAATTTTACTACTAGATATATAAGTATGTAATGCATTGAAAGGGTCTTGTTTATACAGGACCACTTTCAAGACCTACATAAGTAGTTATACTTTAGAATGAGGTGAAAATCAATTATTCACCTTTATTTTTTTTAATAATTTCTTCTTGGATCGACTTCGGCACATCTTCATAGTGATCAAAGTGCATTGTAAATACTCCGCGACCTTGAGTGTTAGAACGAAGTGCTGTTGCATATCCAAACATTTCTGAAAGTGGAACCATTGAACGAACTACTTGAGCATTACCACGAGCTTCCATACCTTCTACACGTCCACGACGAGCAGTGATACCACCCATGATATCTCCCATGTATTCTTCAGGGATTACAACTTCAACTCTCATGATTGGTTCTAATACCACTGGACTACATTTTGAAGCAGCCGATTTAAGTGCCATAGATGCAGCAATCTTAAATGCCATTTCTGATGAGTCAACATCATGGTACGATCCATCAAATAGTCTAGCTTTGATGTCAACTAGTGGGAAACCAGCTAAAACACCATTTTGAAGAGCATCTTCAAGTCCAGCTTGAACTGCAGGGATATATTCACGAGGAACAGTACCACCTACAACACCGTTTTCGAACTCAAATCCTTTTCCTTCTTCGTTAGGAGAGAACTCAATCCAAACGTGTCCGTATTGTCCACGTCCACCTGATTGACGTGCAAACTTCCCTTCTACAGATGCAGAACCACGGAAAGTTTCACGGTAGGCAACCTGAGGTGCACCTACGTTAGCTTCTACCTTGAACTCACGTCTCATACGGTCAACTAGAATATCTAGGTGAAGCTCACCCATACCCGCGATAATCGTTTGGCCAGTTTCTTGATCAGTGTGTGCTCTGAAAGTAGGATCTTCTTCCTGAAGCTTTTGTAAAGCAGTAGTCATCTTGTCTTGGTCACCTTTAGACTTAGGTTCAACAGATAACTGAATTACAGGCTCAGGGAAATTCATTGATTCTAGGATAACTAGTGCTTTTTCATCACATAGAGTATCCCCAGTTGTTGTATCTTTCAAACCTACAGCTGCAGCAATATCACCTGAGTGTACGATTGAAATCTCTTCACGGCTGTTAGCATGCATTTGTAGGATACGACCTACACGCTCACGCTTACCTTTTGTAGAGTTTTGTACATAAGAACCAGAGCTCAATGTACCAGAGTACACACGGAAGAAAGTTAACTTTCCAACGTATGGATCTGTCATAACTTTAAATGCTAACGCTGAAAACGGTGCTTCGTCACTTGAAGGACGAGTCACTTCTTCCTCAGAATCAGGAACAGTACCTTTTATTGCAGGTACATCTAATGGTGATGGAAGATATTCAATTACAGCATCTAACATTTTTTGAACACCTTTGTTTTTGAAAGCAGATCCACAAATTACTGGGTAGAACTCAACGTTTACAGTACCTTTACGAATTGCAGCTTTAAGCTCATCGTTAGAGATTTCTTCTCCACCAAGGTACCTTTCCATTAACTCTTCATCTAATTCTGCTACTGCTTCAATTAACTTTTCACGATATTCTTGTGCTTGATCCATGTATTCTTCAGGAATATCACGAACCTCAATATCTGTCCCTAAATCATTACCGTAGAACGTAGCATTCATTTCTACTAAGTCAATGATTCCTTCGAACTGATCTTCAGCACCAATTGGTAATTGAATAGGTGCTGCATTTGCTTGAAGACGGTCATGAATTGTTTTCACAGAATATAAGAAATCAGCACCGATTTTGTCCATCTTGTTTACGAATACAACACGTGGTACACCATATGTTGTTGCTTGACGCCAAACTGTTTCAGTTTGTGGCTCTACTCCAGACTGAGCATCAAGAACTGCTACAGCACCATCAAGTACACGTAATGAACGTTCAACTTCAACTGTGAAGTCTACGTGTCCAGGTGTATCGATGATGTTTACACGGTGACCCTTCCACGATGCAGTTGTAGCTGCAGAAGTGATTGTGATTCCACGCTCTTGCTCTTGCTCCATCCAGTCCATCTGAGAAGCACCTTCATGCGTTTCACCAATCTTATGAATACGACCAGTGTAATAAAGGACACGCTCAGTAGTCGTAGTTTTACCAGCATCAATGTGTGCCATGATACCAATATTACGAGTATTATCCAAGGAGAACTCTCTTGCCATTGGGTCTTTCTCCTTCCATATAGTTATTGTATTTTTTATTAAGTATTGGATTAAATTTCAAAAAGTGTGGGAAAAGAGCCATTGAGTATACACCCTAGCTCCCTTCCTACTTCTCGAATATCTATTCTACCAACGGTAGTGAGCGAATGCTTTGTTCGCTTCTGCCATTTTGTGCATATCTTCACGCTTTTTCACTGATGCTCCAGTGTTGTTTGCTGCGTCTAAGATTTCATTTGCTAAACGCTCTTCCATAGTCTTTTCTCCACGATTACGTGAATAGTTAACTAGGTAACGAAGACCTAAAGTTGTACGACGATCTGGACGAACTTCGATCGGCACCTGATAGTTTGCTCCACCAACACGGCGCGCCTTTACTTCAAGTACAGGCATTACATTTTTCATTGCTTGTTCGAACACTTCCATAGCTTCCTTTCCAGAACGCTCTTGAACTAGTTCAAACGCTTTGTAAAGGATGGCTTGAGATTTACCTCTCTTACCATCAACCATCATACGATTGATTAGGCGTGTTACAAGCTTTGATTTATAAATCGGATCTGGTAATACGTCTCTTTTTGCTACAGGACCTTTACGTGGCATGTTATGTCCCCCTTTCTCAATTGTTATTCATATTTTTTTGTAATTATTTTTTAGCTGCTTTTGGTCTCTTTGTTCCATACTTAGAACGACCTTGCATACGCTTGTCTACACCAGCTGTGTCAAGCGCACCACGAACGATGTGATAACGTACCCCTGGTAAGTCTTTTACACGACCACCACGGATTAACACTACACTGTGTTCTTGTAGGTTGTGACCAATCCCTGGAATATACGCTGTAACCTCGATACCGTTTGTTAAACGTACACGAGCATACTTACGTAATGCTGAGTTTGGCTTCTTTGGTGTCATTGTACCTACACGAGTACAAACACCACGCTTTTGTGGAGAAGATAAGTTTGTTTGTACCTTCTTGAAGCTGTTATAACCTTTATTTAATGCAGGAGATTTAGATTTTTCAATCTTGCTCTCGCGTCCTTTACGAACTAACTGATTAATTGTTGGCATTTTTTGTTTTCCTCCCTTCATTCTTAAGTCCACATACCCAGGTGGTTCAAAACTGGGTAAAAACAAAGTTTTTGTAGAACAACGCATGGAAGTGTTGTTCCACAAAAACAGGTTTTAATTAATGATCGCTACCGTTGCAGCCCCTACTTCTATTCCACAAGCTTTACCAAGCTTTTTCATAGACTCAACAGTTGTAATAGATACTTGTTGTTCCTTCGCTGTCTGTATTACTTTATATGTAACACGAGGATCAGCATCATCAGCGACTACAATTTCTCTTACTTCACCATTTTTCAAGGCCTTTATGGTTTGCTTAGTTCCTACAATTATATTGTAAGCCTGCGACACTTTTTCATAAGACATTCTCATATCCTCCAAAGTAACAGGGTTTTTAGAAGCACCTTGGATATAGTAACATTCTATTCATATAGATGTCAACTACTTGTTAACTCATTTTTAACCGTTTTATTGAAGAGCGTTCTCAGTTTCTGGTTCTGTTACTTCTTTTGCAATAGATCCATCTGCTTCAAACTCTTGGTTATTCCCTGTAACAGGAATTACTTTACGGTAACGAGCCATCCCAGTTCCAGCTGGAACTAACTTACCAATAATTACATTCTCTTTAAGTCCGAGTAACTCATCACGCTTACCTTTTATAGCTGCATCTGTTAACACACGTGTTGTTTCTTGGAAAGATGCCGCTGATAAGAATGAATCAGTTTCAAGAGATGCTTTTGTAATACCTAATAGTACTGGTCTTCCTGTTGCCGGTTGCTTACCCTCTAATAATACTTGAAGGTTAGCTTGAGTGAACTGGTGTACATCAAGTAAAGAACCTGGTAAAACATCCGTTTCACCCGCGTCCATAACTCTAATTTTTCTAAGCATTTGACGTACCATTACCTCAACGTGCTTATCACCAATTTCAACACCCTGCATACGGTAAACTTTTTGTACTTCTTTTAATAGGTATTCTTGAACTGCAGTTATATCTTTTACTTTTAATAATTCTTTTGGATCAATTGATCCTTCAGTTAGTTCTTGACCACGTTCAATCTTCTGCCCTTCAGTTACCTTTACACGAGCACCATAAGGAGAAGTGTAAGATTTTGACTCAACCTCACCTTGAATCGTGATTTCCTGCTTATCTCTTGAGTCACTAATCGCAGAAACAACACCATCAATTTCCGAGATAATAGCTTGCCCTTTTGGATTACGTGCCTCAAACAACTCTTGAATACGAGGAAGACCTTGTGTGATATCGTCTCCTGCAACCCCACCGGTGTGGAACGTACGCATTGTTAACTGTGTACCTGGCTCACCGATTGATTGTGCAGCGATGATTCCTACTGCTTCACCTACTTCTACTTCTGAACCTGTTGCAAGATTACGTCCGTAACATTTTTTACAAACACCGTGACGAGTGTTACATGTAAATGCAGAACGGATTCGAACCTGCTCAATTCCAGCCTCAGTAATAATGCGGGCAATATCTTCAGTAATTAAATCATTTTCTTCAACGATCACTTCATTTGTTTCTGGATGTTTGATTGGCTTTCTAGCGTAACGACCAATTAAACGCTCATCTAATCTTTCAATAACTTCGGTTCCGTCCTTTAATGCTGCTACTAGTAGTCCTCTATCAGTACCACAGTCGTCCTCACGTACAATAACATCTTGTGCAACATCTACTAGACGTCTAGTTAAGTAACCTGAGTCAGCTGTCTTAAGTGCTGTATCGGCAAGACCTTTACGAGCACCGTGAGTGGAGATAAAGTATTCTAATACCGTTAATCCTTCACGGAAACTAGACTTGATTGGTAATTCAATGATTCGACCAGCCGGGTTGGCCATTAGTCCACGCATACCAGCTAACTGTGTAAAGTTAGATGCGTTACCACGGGCACCAGAGTCACTCATCATGAAGATTGGATTAAGGTGATCTAATGACTCCATTAGCTTCCCTTGAATTACATCTTTGGCCGAGCTCCAGATAGAGATAACACGATCATAACGCTCTTCATCAGTAATCAAACCACGTCTGAATTGCTTTAATACGTTATCTACCTTACCCTGTGCCTCATTGATGATTACTTCTTTCTCTGCTAGAACGATAATATCAGAAACCCCAACGGTGATTCCTGCTTTCGTTGAATATCTAAATCCAAGGTTTTTCATTCTATCTAACATTTTTGAAGTATCCGTGATTTTGAAGCGTTTGAACACTTCAGCAATGATATTTCCAAGAATTTTCTTCTTGAAAGGCGCAATCTCTTCACGAGAAGCGATTTCCTTCTTTATATCTGCACCCTTATCAATAAAGTACTTAGTCGGAGTTTCCTTTTCTAAGTTATATTGAGTTGGTTCATTAATATAAGGGAATGAATCAGGTAGAATCTCATTAAAGATTAACTTACCTACAGTTGTAACTAACAACTGATTTTTTTGATCCTCAGTAAAGGTTTGGTTATTTAAAGATCCAGCATGAACGGCCACACGTGTATGAAGGTGGACATATCCATTCTGGTAAGCAATTAGTGCTTCGTTCGTATCCTTAAAGACCATACCTTCTCCAATAGCACCAGCTCTTTCAAGAGTAAGGTAATAGTTACCCAACACCATATCCTGTGAAGGTGTAACAACTGGTTTTCCATCTTTCGGGTTAAGGATGTTTTGTGCTGCTAACATTAATAGTCGAGCTTCAGCTTGTGCTTCAGCTGATAATGGAACGTGAACAGCCATTTGGTCTCCATCAAAGTCAGCATTATATGCTGTACAAACTAGAGGGTGAAGACGAATAGCACGTCCCTCAACTAATGTTGGTTCGAATGCTTGAATTCCTAATCTATGAAGAGTAGGTGCACGGTTTAGTAAAACCGGATGCTCTCTTATTACATTTTCTAATACATCCCATACATCAGGTGAAACACGCTCAATCTTACGCTTTGCACTCTTAATGTTATGAGCTAGTCCTCGTTCGACTAGTTCCTTCATTACGAAAGGCTTAAATAATTCTAATGCCATTTCCTTCGGAAGACCACATTGATACATCTTTAGGTTTGGCCCTACTACGATAACAGAACGCCCAGAGTAGTCAACACGCTTACCTAATAGGTTTTGACGGAAACGACCTTGCTTACCTTTTAGCATATGAGAAAGTGATTTTAATGGTCTGTTACCAGGACCAGTAACCGGTCTTCCTCGTCTACCGTTATCAATTAACGCATCAACAGCTTCCTGTAGCATTCTCTTCTCATTTTGAACGATTATGCTTGGAGCTCCTAAATCTAATAAACGCTTTAGACGATTATTACGGTTAATAACACGACGGTATAGGTCGTTTAAGTCTGACGTCGCAAAACGTCCACCATCAAGCTGAACCATCGGACGAAGTTCAGGAGGAATGACTGGAAGTACATCTAGGATCATCCAAGAAGGCTCATTACCTGAGTTTCTGAATGCTTCTAGTACCTCTAAACGCTTAATTGCCCTTGTACGACGTTGTCCTTGAGCTGTCTTTAGTTCTTCTTTAAGTCCAGTTACTTCCTTTTGAAGCTCAATGTCAGATAAAAGCTTTTTAATCGCTTCTGCTCCCATTGCTGCTTGGAAGGACTGTCCATACTTTTCACGATACGCACGGTATTCCTTTTCAGAAAGAAGTTGCTTCCTTTCTAACGGTGTATCACCTGTCTCTGTTACAACATATGAAGCAAAGTAAATTACTTCTTCAAGTGCACGAGGAGACATATCTAAAACAAGACCCATACGACTTGGAATACCCTTAAAGTACCAAATATGAGAAACTGGTGCAGCTAGTTCAATGTGACCCATTCTTTCACGACGGACCTTTGCACGAGTTACCTCAACACCACAGCGGTCACATACAACACCCTTGTAACGAACGCGCTTATATTTACCACAATGACATTCCCAGTCTTTTGTAGGTCCAAAAATTCTTTCACAGAACAAGCCGTCTTTTTCTGGCTTTAACGTACGATAGTTAATAGTTTCAGGCTTCTTAACTTCTCCAAAAGACCAAGAACGAATCTTGTCAGGTGAAGAAAGTCCAATCTTCATATATTCAAAGTTATTAACATCTATCAAGGGGCCTACCTCCCTTTATTTTAACGTCAGACTATTTGTTATCATCCCTCTGACACAACACACGTGAAACTGTTATTACTCACAAAGAAAATCTACTTTTTTTGTTAGAAGGGGAAAGAGAAATCTACTGATTTCTCCCCCACCCATTTTAAATGTTCTATTAAGTATCGTTTCTTTATAGAATTAAACTTCGTTAGTAGCCTCTACTTCAATATTAAGCTTGTCAGCTGATTGATCCTCATCATCATCCAGATCTCTCATCTCAATTTCCTTATCGTCACTAGATAGAATTTTTACATCCATACCTAAACTTTGAAGCTCTTTAATTAGAACCTTGAATGATTCAGGAACACCTGGTTCTGGGACATTCTCACCTTTAACGATCGCTTCATACGTTTTCACACGACCAACAACGTCATCTGATTTAACTGTAAGGATTTCTTGAAGAGTATAAGCAGCACCATATGCTTCAAGTGCCCAAACTTCCATCTCACCAAAACGCTGTCCACCAAATTGTGCTTTACCACCAAGCGGTTGTTGCGTAACAAGTGAGTATGGTCCAGTTGAACGAGCATGTAGCTTATCATCAACCATGTGAGCAAGTTTAATCATATACATGACTCCAACAGATACACGGTTATCAAACGGCTCTCCTGAACGTCCATCGTAAAGTACAGTTTTAGCATCTCTTGACATTCCAGCTTCAAGAAGTGTATCCCAAACATCTTCCTCACGAGCTCCGTCAAATACCGGAGAAGCAACATGAATACCTAAATATCTTGCCGCCATCCCTAAGTGCAACTCTAAAACCTGACCGATATTCATACGAGATGGTACCCCTAATGGGTTTAACATGATATCTACAGGTGTGCCATCTGGTAAATATGGCATATCTTCTTCTGGTAAGATACGAGAGATAACCCCTTTGTTACCATGACGTCCCGCCATCTTATCCCCTTCAGAAATTTTACGTTTTTGAACAATATACACACGTACTAATTGGTTCACACCTGGTGGTAATTCATCTCCGTCTTCACGGTTAAACACCTTAACATCAAGGACAATTCCGCCACCACCATGAGGTACACGTAGTGATGTATCACGAACTTCTCTTGCCTTTTCACCGAAGATTGCATGTAATAAACGTTCTTCAGCTGTTAATTCTGTTACACCCTTAGGAGTTACCTTACCTACAAGTAAATCTCCATCCTTAACTTCCGCACCAACTCGAATGATTCCACGATCATCAAGGTTTTTCAGTGCATCTTCACCGACATTAGGGATATCACGTGTAATCTCTTCTGGTCCAAGCTTAGTATCACGAGCTTCAGATTCATATTCTTCAATATGTACAGAAGTGTATACATCATCCTTAACTAGGCGTTCACTCATGATAATTGCATCCTCGTAGTTATATCCATCCCAAGTCATGAAAGCAACTAAAACGTTACGACCTAACGCTAGTTCCCCTTTTTCCATTGATGGACCGTCAGCAAGGATTTCACCTTTTACTACTTCATCCCCAACACTTACGATCGGACGTTGGTTGTAGCATGTACCTTGGTTAGAACGAATGAACTTTTGAAGCTTATATTTATCAAGGTTCCCCTTAACTCTTTCACCATCTACTTCAGTGTAGCGTCTTACTAAGATTTCCTTAGCTTGAACTTTCTCAACAACACCCGGGAATTTACAAATAACAGCAGCACCTGAGTCTTTACCCGACACATATTCCATACCTGTCCCAACTAATGGAGATTCAGGATTTAATAAAGGTACTGCCTGACGTTGCATGTTCGCTCCCATTAGAGCACGGTTCGAATCATCGTTCTCTAAGAATGGGATACAAGCAGTCGCAGCAGAAACAACCTGCTTTGGTGATACATCCATATAGTCAACGCGATCTTTGTTAACTACAGTGTTTTCACCACGGAAACGAGCAACAATGTCATCTTCAATAAATGAACCATCATCAGCTAACTTCGCGTTCGCCTGCGCAACTACATAGTTATCTTCCTCATCAGCTGTTAGGTAATCTATTTGACTCGTAACATGACCTGTTTCAGGATCTACCTTACGATAAGGCGTTTCGATAAAACCAAATCGATTTACCTTTGCATAGCTTGATAGTGAGTTGATCAACCCAATGTTTGGTCCTTCAGGTGTCTCAATTGGACACATTCTTCCATAGTGAGAGTAGTGTACGTCACGGACTTCAAATCCTGCACGTTCACGTGTTAATCCACCTGGCCCTAAAGCAGAGAGTCTTCTCTTATGTGTTAATTCAGCTAGTGGATTGGTTTGATCCATAAACTGAGACAACTGAGAGCTACCAAAGAACTCTTTAATTGATGCAATAACTGGTCTAATATTGATTAATGCTTGTGGAGTTATAGCATTCGTGTCTTGAATTGACATTCTTTCACGAACTACACGTTCCATTCTAGATAGTCCAATACGGAATTGGTTTTGTAGTAATTCACCAACAGAACGCAAACGACGGTTACCTAGGTGATCAATATCATCTGTGTCTCCTACCTTATATAAGAGATTAAAGAAGTAGCTAATAGATGAAATGATATCAGCTGGAGCTATGTTTTTAACACGTTCTTCAATGTTTGAATTACCAAGAACATTAATTACGTGATCTGCTTCACCTTCAATAGGTGCATAAATTTTAATAGATTGAAGAGTAATATCTCCATCTAACACTCCGCCTGATGGACGAATAGTCTTGTAGCCGATATTTTTTTCTAAAGCAGGTAACACTCTATCTAGAGTACGGCGATCTAGAACTGTACCCTTTTCAACTAGTATTTCACCTGTTTCAGGATCTACTAGAGAATCTGCTAAACGTTGATTAAATAGTCTGTTTTTGATATGTAACTTCTTATTAATCTTGTAACGTCCAACATTTGCCAAATCATAGCGTTTTGGATCAAAGAATCTTGATTCTAATAGACTCTTTGCATTTTCTACCGTAGGAGGCTCTCCTGGGCGTAAACGCTCATAAATTTCAAGCAATGCCTTCTCTGTGGTCTCAGTATTATCCTTATCTAGGGTATTCCTTAAATATTCATTATCCCCTAGTAAATCTATGATTTCTTGATCAGAGCCAAACCCAAGCGCACGCAAAAGAACCGTAACCGGTAGCTTCCGAGTACGATCAATACGAACATACACCACATCTTTGGCGTCTGTTTCATATTCAAGCCAAGCACCACGGTTTGGAATGACGGTAGCCGTGAATCCACGTTTACCGTTTTTATCAATTTTCCCATTGTAATATACACTAGGAGATCGAACAAGCTGAGACACAATTACACGTTCTGCACCGTTTATTACAAATGTCCCAGTTTCAGTCATTAATGGGAAATCTCCCATAAATACATCTTGCTCTTTCACTTCGCCTGTTTCTTTGTTGATCAGACGAACCTTCACCCGTAAAGGCGCGGAATATGTAACGTCTCTTTCTTTTGATTCATCCACAGAGTATTTTGGTTCACCTAAGCTATAATCTATAAACTCAAGTGATAAATTACCTGTAAAATCTTCAATTGGAGAAATGTCTTGGAACATCTCACGCAATCCCTCATCAAGAAACCATTGATACGAAGAGGATTGGATTTCAATTAAATTTGGTAATTCTAGAACTTCACTTATACGAGCATAGCTTCTACGTTGGCGGTGGCGTCCATACTGAACTAGTTGACCTGTCAACTGATTCACCCCTCAAATCAAGCAATTTTATTTCACATCAGAAACGAATACACGCTTCTGAGATGATGTCTAAAGAAAATACTACTAACAAATCTTAAAACTAGTTAATTCGTAAGACAAAAAGAAAAAGGGTTCTACTTAGAAAACCACATTTATACATAATGTCCTATTGAATTAGTTTTCCCTTGTACGCCCATTAATATACACATAATGTTTAAAAAATCCAAGGAAAAATAATATATTGGCATTATATAATGCTAACACAGGAAAAATTATCCGTCAACCATTTTATCTTCTAGCTTTTATTATGAAATACCCTTTGCTTTTCATAACAATTTCTACATCTTCTGTTAAGGTTTTTAACTTTTCAATAGCTGATGGAGCACCTTGCTTTTTCTGAATCACAATCCAAAGCTCTCCTCCCTTAACCAAACGACTAAAGCCCTCTTCAAAAATTTCATGAACTACCTTCTTGCCGGCACGAATAGGTGGGTTTGTGATAATCATTGCATAACTAGATTGTTCTACATTTTGAAGGGCATTACTATAATAAATTTCTACATTAGTTATATCATTACTCTGAGCATTCTTTTCAGCTAGAGAAAGTGCTCTCTCATTTACATCAACCATATCAACGATACGATCTGGATATTCCTTTGCCATCGTAAGTCCGATTGGGCCATATCCACAGCCAACATCTAGGATTCTTCCCTCTACATCAGCTAGATGTATAGAATCTATTAATAACCTCGAACCAAAATCTATATCACCCTTTGAAAAAACACCTTGATCTGTAGTAAATCTTAAAGAATGTCCACGAAGTGTATAGTTAAAGTTTTGCTGGTTACTTTCAACAGATGGGTTCCGAGAATAATAATGTTCACTCATGGAAAACACCTCCTTTTACATCTAGTATCCACAGCAATCTATACAATTAACCCTATAAAAATAAGCCCGCTATGTTAGCGAGCTTACTTTTTTTATTACTTAACTTCTACGTTTGCGCCAACTTCTTCAAGCTTAGCTTTGATTTCTTCTGCTTCTTCTTTAGCAACGCCTTCTTTTAATGCCTTTGGAGCGTTGTCAACTAAGTCTTTAGCTTCTTTTAATCCTAAACCAGTGATTTCACGAACAACTTTGATAACCTTAATCTTTTGGTCACCAGCGCTTGCAAGGATTACATCAAATTCAGTCTGTTCTTCAACAGCAGCTGCACCAGCACCAGCTACAGCTACAGGAGCAGCAGCAGTTACTCCGAATTCTTCTTCAATTGCTTTTACTAAGTCGTTAAGTTCTAAAACAGTCATACCTTTAACTACTTCAATGATTTGTTCTTTAGTCATGAGAGATATCCTCCTTTTAATTTTTAAAAATTTTATTGGTTGTTAGGCTACTAAATTAAGCGCCTTGTTCTTCTTTTTGATCTGCAACTGCTTTTGTAACAAGAGCAAGGTTGCGGATTGGAGCTTGTAGTACGCTAAGTAACATAGAAAGTAATCCTTCACGAGATGGAAGTTCAGCAAGAGCTTTAACATCCTCAAGTGATGCGATGTTTCCTTCGATTACACCAGCTTTAATTTCAAGCTTATCGTTCTTCTTTGCAAACTCGTTAATGATCTTTGCAGGAGCAACAACATCATCAGATCCGAATGCAATAGCATTAGGGCCTGTTAAATATTCGTTAAGTCCTCCAAGACCAACCTCTTCAGTAGCACGGCGAGTTAAAGTATTCTTATATACCTTAAAATCGATACCAGCTTCACGAAGTTGCTTACGTAATTCTGTTACCTGTGCAACCGTTAATCCACGGTAGTCTACAACGATTGTTGATTTGCTTTCACGAAGCTTATCAGCAATTTCTGTTACAGTTTGTTTTTTGAGTTCAACTACACTGCTCATTTCTACACCTCCTGTAAAATTACTACATATATACCGATCATAAGGGTGTATTAAAAAACCTCCACGCCTTTGTAGACGTGAAGGTAGGTTAGACAGCAATGAATATTGCTACTGTATCTAATCACCTCGGTAGGAAATTAAGCTTGTCAGCACCTACTGTCTACGGTATAAATGTTTTTTGAACAACATTTAATATATTACAGCCATTATGGCTGGATGTCAACTATTTAATTGCTACGAAAGTTGAAGCATCTACCTTTACTCCAGGACCCATTGTAGAACTTAATGCTACGTTCTTCATGTAAGTACCTTTTGCTGCAGCAGGCTTAACCTTTAATAGTGTATCGTAGATTGTTGTAAAGTTTTCAACTAATTTTTGATCATCAAATGAAACTTTTCCAACTGGTACATGGATGATACCAGCTTTATCAACGCGGTATTCTACTTTACCAGCTTTGATTTCGTTAACTGCTTTCGTTACATCAAATGTAACTGTCCCAGTCTTAGGGTTTGGCATTAAGCCTTTTGGTCCTAACACACGACCAAGTTTACCTACTTCACCCATCATGTCAGGTGTTGCAACGATTACATCAAATTCGAACCAACCTTGGTTGATCTTGTTGATATAGTCTGCATCTCCAACATAATCAGCTCCAGCAGCTTCAGCTTCCTTCGCCTTTTCACCTTTAGCAAATACTAATACACGTTGAGTTTTACCAGTACCATTTGGTAGTACTACAGCTCCACGGATTTGTTGGTCTGCCTTCTTAGGGTCAACCCCTAAACGGAATGCAGCTTCAACAGTTGCATCGAATTTAGCAACACTTGTCTTTTTAACAAGATCAACTGCTTCTGCAACAGCATATGCTTTAGAGCGATCAACAAGCTTTGCAGCTTCTAAATACTTCTTACCTCTTTTAGCCATTTTACATTTCCTCCTCGATTGTGGTTTTAACGGATATTCCTCCCACGAATAAAGGTTGCGAAATGGTACTTGTCCATGTTCCGCAACCTTAACCATCCATTAGAGAATCATAGGATTAGTCTTCGATAACAATTCCCATGCTGCGCGCTGTACCTTCTACCATTTTCATAGCAGCTTCTACGCTTGCTGCGTTTAAGTCAGGCATTTTTTGTTCTGCGATTTCGCGAACCTTATCACGCTTAACTGTTGCAACTTTCTTCTTGTTAGGCTCACCAGAACCTGACTGAATACCAGCTACTACTTTCAATAGAACAGCAGCAGGTGGAGTTTTTGTAATGAATGTAAATGAACGGTCTTCAAATACCGTAATTTCAACAGGAATAATTAGACCAGCTTGATCAGCAGTACGAGCATTGAATTCTTTACAGAATCCCATGATATTAACACCTGCTTGACCTAATGCAGGACCTACTGGTGGCGCAGGATTAGCTTTACCTGCAGGGATTTGAAGCTTAACAATCTTTATAACTTTTTTAGCCACGAGACACACCTCCTTAAAGTCCGTGATGTGGTAATAGGGTATTTACCCTCCCACTCATCTTTCTTTTTATAGAAAAAGAATTTGACTAATACCATCTTCTTTTTGAAGACATATCGACCTATGCAATATTACCACTTTTAATAAATGAATTCAAGTTATTCTTTTAGATTTTTTCAATTTGAGAGAAGTCTAGCTCTACTGGCGTTTCTCTTCCAAACATATTTACATGAACTTTAGCCTTTTGCTTAACTTTATCAATCTCTTCTATTGTTCCTGTAAAGTTAGTAAATGGACCCTCAGAAACTTTAACACTTTCTTTTAACTCGAATTTAACATCAATTCTCGTTTGCTCCATACCCATGCGTTTTAGGATAAATGCAATTTCTTCAGGTTGAAGTGGGGTTGGTTTAGAACCTGATCCTGCAGAACCAACGAAGCCTGTAACTCCAGGTGTGTTTCTTACTACATACCAAGAATCATCAGTCATGATAATTTCAGCAAGCACATAACCAGGAAATACTTTTTTCTTTGTTACTTTCTTCTTGCCATTCTTCATCTCTGTTTCTTCCTCTTCCGGAACAATTACTCGGAAGATTTTATCTTGCATCCCCATTGATTCAACACGTTTTTCTAAGTTTGCTTTAACTTTGTTTTCATAACCTGAGTAAGTATGCACAACATACCATTGTTTTTCCATGTGTTAGGACGCTTGTCCTTCCCTCCCAAAAATCAAAATAACTTTCATTATGTAAAAACCGAGTTCGTTTCATTAAAACTCACACCATTAAATAAAAGGCCCTGATAAAGACTATCAAAGCTAATATTAAAAAAGACAAATTAAAAAACCCGTTCAACGGGCTTTTCACATGTTTCTTAAGGTCTATCCACATTATACCATGAATTTACCATAATTATTCAAGTATTAATCGAATGATTGAAGAAATACCTAAATCAATTACTGCGAAAAAGACAGCTACAAATGTTACAGTCGAAACCACTGTAATGGTGTAACGAGTAAGTTCCTTTCGCTTCGGCCAACTTACCTTCTTCATTTCACGAACTACATTTCGTAAAAACTTCGTCAAACGTTGCATATCATTACCTCCAACTATATTACACACCGCTCCGTCAATTAGAGCATCATTTCGTTTCCCGATGAACCGTGTGAGCATTGCATGTCTTACAGAATTTATTTACCTCAAGTCTATGAAGCTGATCCGTTTTCTTCATGGTTGAATAGTTACGATGGTAGCAAACCTCACAAGCTAGTACTACTTTTTTCCTCATGATAGCACCCTCTTATAGGTTAAAAAATGTTTTTTTAATCTATAAAAATGTATCACAGCCTAAAAGTGTAGTCAATAAACCTTTTTTACAGAGAAATTTCCCTTAGCTCTAAATATCGTTCAAGTTTACGCTTTACTCTTTGAAGAGCATTATCAATAGACTTTACATGCCGATTTAATTCTTCTGAAATTTCCTGATAGGATTGCCCATCTAGATATAAAACAAGTACTTTACGTTCTAGGTCACTAAGCAACTCAGCCATTTTCAATTCAATATCGCTAAATTCCTCTTGATTAATGATTAATTCCTCTGGGTCAAGAATTTTAGCACCAGAAATTACATCCATAAGCGTACGATCTGACTCTTCATCATAAATCGGCTTATCCAGAGACACGTAAGAATTAAGTGGAATATGCTTTTGTCTTGTAGCCGTTTTAATGGCTGTTATGATCTGCCTCGTAATACACAGCTCTGCAAACGCTTTAAACGAAGAGAGCTTGTCCTCTTTAAAATCACGGATCGCCTTATAGAGACCAATCATGCCTTCTTGAATGATATCTTCTCGGTCTGCACCTATTAGAAAATATGAGCGCGCTTTAGCCCGAACAAAATTACGATACTTATTGATTAAATAATCTAAAGCATCGGTATCACCTTGATGAACTAAATCAACAACGGTCTCATCCTCTAACTCTTCGAACTTCATGTTGTCTCTTTCCTTGAGGTATGAACTCACTCCTATCCCTCCGGACTCTCACACAGTAGTTAGAAATATTATACAGTAGAGTTTTCGATAGCGTCAACCTATCATCGGTCTCCTCGACGCCATTTTTCAAAAATTTCTGCCATTTCATCCGAAAGTTGAATTCTAGAAGATGGTTTTTTTTCATGCTTTTTTTGTAAAGTAGTCTTTATTTGTTTTTCAATTACATTCATATCATTAAGTAGCTCCATTGCTGATTTTCTAAGTGCTCCTTGTCCAAAAATCACCCATTGCTCGGTAAAGTCTGAGGTGGCTACGTGGATTTGTGTTCGTACATTTTTTAGCTCTTTAGCTAATTTTTCGATCCTTTCATCAGCTGTTTCATTTTCCCTCGTAAAAATTACTTCTACTTTATGATTTTTCTTCTTCTTCTCAATTCCCTTAACTAGATGAGCATCAAAAACAATAATCACTCGGTAGCCAGAATAGGCTTTATACTCCGCCATTTTTTCTATTAAGAGATCTCTAGCCGCTGAAAGGTCATTTTGTTTTAGCTCTCTAAGTTTGGGCCAAGCCCCAATGATATTGTAGCCATCAACAAGCAGTACATCCATAAACCTATTCCTCTAGAGGCTGTCTTTTACGAAGCACCTCAAACATTAGTAAGCTTCCTGCAACCGAAGCATTTAAAGAGGTGACCTTACCTACCATCGGCAATCGAACTAAAAAGTCACATTTTTCACGAACTAAACGGCTAATTCCTTTGCCTTCACTACCAATGACAATTCCAATCGGTAAAGTAACATCCATTTTTCGGTAATCTGTTTTACCAGACGCATCTGTACCAATGATCCAGACTCCTTGTTCCTTTAAATCTTCTATGGTTCTCGCCATATTTGTCACACGAACTACTGGCACATATTCAATAGCACCCGTTGATGCCTTCGCAACTGTTGCTGTTAACCCAACTGCTCTTCGTTTTGGAATGATGATACCATGTGCTCCAACTGCATCTGCTGTCCTAATAATAGACCCTAAGTTATGCGGGTCCTCTATTTCATCTAAAAGGATAAAGAAAGGATCTTCTCCTTTTTCCTTTGCGGCCTTAAACAAGTCATCTATCTCTGCATACTTATAGGCTGCAACCTGTGCGACAATTCCTTGATGATTTCCATCATACATTTGGTCTAGCTTTTTTCTCGGTGCGATTTGAACGATGACACCCGCTTCTTTTGCCAGTTGCATGATCTGACCCGTTTGACCTTTTAATGCCCCTTCGGCAATTAATATTTTATTTATATCTCTTCCTGCTCTTAATGCTTCTAACACAGGGTTCTTTCCAATTACAATTTCTTGTGAATTATCTTGAGACATTTATTTTCCTCCTTTCTTTTCTTCAATTAATCGAATGGAAATTTCAATCAATTGTGTTAATCTCTCATCATTCTTAGTCAGGTAGTGATACCCAATTAACGCCTCAAATGCCGTACTATATCGGTAAGTTTGTACATCAGTATTTTTAGGAATGGTCCCAGATTTTGCATTTCTTCCTCGTTTGATGATGATTTCTTCCGCATCAGACACCATCTTCCTATTAAGCATTTCGTGAACAATATAAGCTTGTGCCTTTGCAGAGACGAAGTTTGTTGCTTCCCGATGCAGTTGGTTTGGTCTAACACTTCCAGCTTGAAGCAGGTGATGCCTTATACTAGCTTCGTAAATGGCATCACCCATATAAGCTAAAGCTAAGCTATTTAATAAATCCGCATTGATTTCCTTTTCACTCATGAATTATCCTCTTTTCCACCTAGTTCCTTGTGGGGTGTCCTCTAGGATAATGTTCATTGCTTTTAACTGATCTCTAATCTGATCTGCCAAAGCAAAGTCTCGATTTTTTCTCGCATCAATTCGTTGTTGTAGCATTGCTTCAATCTCTTCATCTAGGATCTCTGCTTCTTTTTGAAGGCTTAAGCCTAAAACATCCATTAATTCCTCAAACAGAGAGGTGAAACGATTAATCACATGTTCAGACGTTGTTTTTTCCATTAAATATAGATTTGCTGTCTTTGAAAGCTCAAATAAAACAGACACTGCATTAGCTGTATTAAAATCATCATCCATTTCTGCTATGAAAGATTTACGGATTTCTTCTAGCTTTTCTGTCCATTTATCATCATGATCTGTTAAGTTTGTACTACTAGCGATACGATGATTTAGATTTTCATAGGATGTGATAATTCTTTCAAACCCATTCTTCGCACTATCTACCAGTTCTTGACTAAAGTTTATAGGATGACGATAGTGAACAGATAACATGAAGAAACGAAGCACTTGTGGGTTTATCATTTTTATAATGTCATGAACTAGGATGAAATTACCTAGAGACTTTGACATTTTTTCGTTATCAATATTAATATAACCATTATGCATCCAGTACTTAGCAAAGGTTTCCTCGTTTAATGCCTCTGATTGTGCTATTTCGTTTTCGTGGTGAGGGAATGTTAGATCTTGACCTCCTGCATGAATATCAATTGTATTCCCGAGGTACTTTTTTGCCATTGCAGAACATTCAATATGCCAACCAGGTCTTCCGTTCCCCCATGGACTTTCCCAGTAGATCTCACCCTCTTTTGCATCCTTCCATAAAACGAAATCTAATGGATCCTGCTTCTTTTCGCCAATCTCAATCCTTGCACCTGAACGTAAGTCTTCAATTGGCTGATGTGATAGCTTACCATAGCCTTCAAAAGCTCGCGTTTTAAAGTAAACATCACCTTCCGCCTCGTAAGCAAAACCTTTTTCAATTAACTTCTCGATAAACTCTATAATGATATCCATACTCTCGGTTACACGTGGATGATGATCCGCCTTTTTGCATCCTAATGCTGAAACATCTTCAAAGTAAGCATCTATAAAACGGTCAGCAATCGTTGGTACATCTTCACCTAATTCATTTGCGACTCTTATCAATTTGTCATCCACATCGGTAAAGTTAGAAATAAACTGCACATCATAGCCACGATATTCAAAGTATCGCCTTACCGTATCGAAAACTATGGCTGGTCTTGCATTCCCAATATGGATGTAATTATAAACTGTAGGCCCACAAACATACATCTTTACCTTGCCTTCTTCAATTGGCTGGAATGATTCCTTTTTTCTAGTGAGTGTATTATATAGTTGGATAGCCACTTTTTATCTTCCCTTCTTTTAATTGCTTAAGTTCATTTTGCAATCCTTGAATTTCCTGCTCCAGTTCTTTAAAGCGATCTGCAACTGGATCTGGTAAATTACAATGATCTAAATCTTTCTTAATCTTAACCCCATCCTGAATGACTACTTTCCCCGGAATTCCTACTACTGTTGAATTTGCAGGAACATCATGTAAAACAACAGAACCCGCCCCAACTTTTGAATTCTCACCAATCGTGATTGACCCTAATACTTTAGCACCCGTAGCAATCAAGGCATTATCTTTAATGGTAGGATGTCGCTTGCCCTTTTCTTTGCCCGTACCACCTAGAGTGACGCCTTGAAAGATGGTTACATTATTACCAATATCACATGTTTCCCCAATTACTACACCCATACCGTGATCAATAAAGAATCTCCTACCAATCTTGGCTGCTGGATGAATCTCTATACCAGTAAAGAATCTACTTATTTGTGATATACTTCTTGCTAAAAAAAATTGTTTTCGTTTATAAAAACTGTGGGCTACTCGGTGGGCCCATATAGCATGGAGTCCAGAATACGTTAATACAACTTCCATCGTGCTCCTAGCAGCTGGATCCTGCTCAAATACAACCTTGATATCTTCTTTTAACATAGTTAGCCAACTAAACAAGTGACTCCCTCCTTCTCCACAAGCAATAACAGGTTATTATAGGTTGCCAAGGTTTTTAAATTCCCAGCTACCTTTAGTTTTAAAAATTAAATTACTACACCTGATGGTTTACCAGTAACGGTCAAATCGCACTGCCTTTACAGAACCTCAAGTACATGTTACTGAAGCCATAAAAAAAGCGTCTCTGTGTATATAACACAGAGACGCTTTTATGCGCGGTTCCACTCTGTTTAGACAGATTCTTCGCTGTCTCAACTTTTACTCTATTAACGGTGAGCAGCCGCTTCTACCTACTTAAACCTTCAATAGAAGACTCCGAGGGGCACTTCAGTTGTAGCGTTCTTGAACCACTTTCAGCCGATGATGGTTCTCTCTGATAAAGAACAAGACTACACTTACTTTCCTCTTCAACACTTTTCCCTATATAGGATGTTCAAAAAGCCCGATAAAAATAGCGATTGTTTTCTAATCGTCTATATTTTTCCACTTTTTGAACACGTTCTTATCTAACTCTTATGTTACTATATTACACTATTTAAAATTTGTTAACCAATAAGTTGTTCAATTCTTTTTATAACCTTATCTTTTCCTAGTAGCGAGATTGCTTTGGGAAGGTCAGGACCATGCGTTTGACCTGTGATTGCAGCACGGATTGGCATAAATAGTTTCTTACCCTTATGTCCAGTTTCTTTTTGTGTTGCTTTTATGGCTGCATTAACTTCAGTTGGTCCAAAAACATCAAGCTGCTTTAGCTGTGATAAAAATGCATTCATGACCTCTGGAACTTGCTCTTCTTCCAGTACAGTCTTTGCCTCTTCATCATATTCCACTTCATCTTTAAAGAAAAGCTCAGATAACTCGATAATTTCAGCACCATAGCTCAGCTGTTCTTGGTAAAGCCCAATTAGACCTGTTACCCAACTTTCTTCTGCCTCTGATCTAATTTCACCTACTCTACCTGATTTCACCAAATGAGGTAAAGCTAATTGTACCGCTTTTTCTAACTCAAGCTTTTTCACATATTGATTGTTCATCCATTTAAGCTTTTGAGTGTCAAACACCGCTGGTGATTTAGAAAGTCGTGCAGGATCAAAGATGTCAATAAACTTCTCTTTACTAAAGAGCTCCTCTTCTCCACCAGGAGACCATCCTAATAAGCCAATATAGTTAAATAATGCTTCTGGTAAATAACCTAATTCTTTATATTGTTCAATGAATTGAATGATACTCTCATCTCGCTTGCTTAACTTTTTACGTTGGTCATTTACAATTAACGTCATATGTCCAAACGTAGGAATCTCCCAATTCAAAGCTTCATATATCATCAGTTGCTTTGGTGTATTAGATATATGATCTTCGCCTCGAAGAATATGAGTAATCTCCATTAAATGATCATCAACTGCTACTGCAAAATTATAGGTCGGAGTACCGTCCTTCTTTACAATTACAAAATCACCCATCCCATCAGATTCAAAGCTTATATCACCCTTAACCATATCGTTAAAGCGATAAACTTTCCCCTCCTGAACTCGGAAACGGATACTTGGCTGTCTACCGTCATTTTCAAATGCTTCTCTTTCCGCATCAGTTAAGTTACGGTGCTTACCTGAATAGCGAGGCATTTCGCCTTTGGCAATTTGCTCTTCTCTTTCCTGCTCAATTTCTTCCTCTGTGCAATAGCACTTATAAGCTAAGCCCTTTGCAAGTAACTCTTCATAATATTTCTTATAAAAATCGTTTCGCTCCGATTGACGATATGGACCATACTGTCCACCAACATCTGTACTCTCGTCCCAATCAACACCTAACCATTTTAAGAATTTTAGTTGGCTTTCCTCTCCGCCCTCTATATTTCGCTTTTGATCGGTATCTTCTATACGAATAATAAACTTACCATTTTGGTTTCTTGCAAATAAATAATTGAATAACGCTGTTCTAGCATTACCAATATGTAGATGTCCCGTTGGACTTGGCGCATATCTTACACGTACTTCATTAACATTCATCGTTTACACCATCCTATTTTCCTTAACTATGTATAGCCCACTATTTTACAACTTATTTTATCACCTGTGTAAGAAGGAAGCGATCCTTATCCTTCTATTTTTTGAATTAATATGACTGCCTGAGCAGCAATCCCTTCGCCTCGGCCTGTGAATCCTAGCTTTTCAGTCGTTGTCGCCTTTACATTCACCTGCTCAGGAGTAGCGTGTAGTAGTTCAGCAATTCTCGTTTTCATCTGTTCAATATAGGGTGCCATCTTTGGCAGTTGCGCAATGATTGTACAATCTACATTTGTAAGCTGATATCCCTTTCGCTCAACAAGTTCCCAAACATGAGAAAGTAATTTTGCAGAATCAGCACCTTTAAAAGCAGGGTCTGTATCAGGAAAATGCTTTCCAATATCTCCTTCACCAATAGCCCCTAAACATGCATCCGCGATTGTATGTAGAAGGACATCTGCATCTGAATGGCCAATTAAGCCTTTCTCATATGGAATTGTAATTCCACCAATAATCAATGGTACCCCTTCACCTAATTGATGTACATCAAAACCTTGACCGATTCGAAACATAGTTGTTAATCCCCCTTATTCTTGGCACTTCTTTAAAATGGATTCACCGTAGATTAAATCCTCGGGTGTTGTTAGCTTGATATTGTCATAATCTCCTGTAACTACACTAATAGGCTTGTTCAGTTGTTCCACAAGACTTGCCTCATCAGTACCTAAAAAACCTGTTTTTGATGCTAGATTGTAGGCTTCTAGTAAGTGATTAACACGAAAAGCCTGTGGAGTTTGGACTGTCCACAAGCTAGATCGCTCTACCGTTTCGTCTACCTGACCATTTGTCACCCTTTTAATTGTATCTTTGACTGGCACTGCTAAGATAGCAGCTCCAGTTTTTGATGCCTCTTGAACGAGTAACTGAATCTTCTCAATGGTAATAAACGGTCTTGCTCCATCATGAACCAAGACAAGCTCGGTATCAGAATCCACCTGTTTAAGCCCGTTATAAACGCTATGTTGTCTTTCCTCTCCACCATTAATCAATTGCTTTACTTTGTGAATATGATGCTCTTTAAGTAGCGTCTTAAACGTATCCACTTCATCCTTATTTACCACTAAAATAATTTCAGTACAATCTTTATCTTTTTCAAACACAGATAATGTATGAATGATTACCGGTTTCGTACCTAATAAAATAAACTGTTTATTTTTCCCTGCCTTCATCCTTTTACCCTGACCAGCAGCAGGAATAATCACTTTATAATTCATTTTGCGCAACGTCCTTTTGTTAACAAATAAATTGTTTTTATGTAATCAAAGAGAAGAAAAGGGTCTCCCTTTTCTTCTCTACATCAATTATCTATTGTAATATATATGTTAGTAGGATTACAAAGCCTTTTCTAGAAGCTTAGGCTTGGCAAAAATCATTCGACCCGCTGATGTTTGAAGAACACTTGTTACTAATACATCAATTCGCTTACCAATAAAGTCTCTGCCATCCTCAACAACAATCATCGTACCATCATCAAGATAAGCCACGCCCTGATTGTATTCTTTTCCATCTTTAATAACCTGAACATTCAGTTCTTCACCTGGAAGTACGACTGGCTTTACTGCATTTGCTAGATCATTAATATTTAGTACAGCGACATTTTGAAGCTCACATACTTTGTTTAAATTAAAATCATTGGTAACAACTACACCTGAAGTTAATTTAGCTAGTTTGACTAACTTACTGTCAACCTCTTGTATCTCATCAAAGTCACCTTCATAGATTTCAACCTTAATAGCTAATTCCTTTTGAATCCTGTTTAAAATATCCAATCCTCGGCGGCCTCTATTACGCTTTAACACATCTGAGGAGTCAGCTATATGCTGTAATTCTTCTAACACAAACTGAGGTATGACAATTGTTCCTTCTAGAAATCCAGTTTGACAAATATCTGCTACTCGGCCATCAATGATTACACTAGTATCTAAAATCTTTAATGCACCTTTCACTACGACCTCTTCTTCCATATCCTTTTTCTTTCCTTTGTTTGAAATAGAAAATAGATTAATGAGTTCATCCCGCTTTTTAAAGCCCACCTGAAATCCTAAATAGCCTAACAAAAGTGTCAATAGGATAGGAATAACGGTATTGACTAAAGGAAACTCGATTGTCTTAATGGGAATCGCAATTAAAAAGGCAACGATTAGGCCAAAGATTAACCCTAAGCTTCCAAATAGCACCTCTGCTACCGGGGCCTTCACTAACCCTTCTTCAATCCATTTAATGAAATCCACTACATAATCAACTAACCAAAATGTGATGATAAAGAATATAATGGCACCTAAACCTGCTCTAGTATAAGGAGAGTCCATAAATGGCATAGTACTCACTTCTAATAATGAAAATAAGGACGGTATAAAAAAAACTCCTAATGTTCCACCAACAAGTAAAAAGCTTAGTTGCACAACACGTTTTATCATACATTCACCTCCTATTTATTCATTATAAACAGTTTGTCATCTTTGAAACCTATTATTACAATAGTTTATTAAAAATGTTGTCTTTTTGACATAGACTTGTAAAAAGTACGACAAATAGCGGGGAATAATACTAGGGACATTTCTACATTTGCCGGTCTATAAAATGCTGTTCCTGCAATCTTCTTAATCCTTCCCTTATCTTTTTCGACCTCACCTCACCAATTCCCTCTACTTTATCTAATTCATTTGTAGAGGCTTTTAAAATAGTTTTTAGATTACCGAATGTTGAAATGATATTCATAATGATAGGGAGTGGTAATCTCGGGATTTTGTATAAGATCCGGTATCCTCTTGGTGTAACAGGGTCATCAATATTGGTAGCCGCTGAATACTTCAGTAGCTTCAAGATGACTGCATCATCTAATAATTCCGTATTCGACAGCAATTGTAGTTTCTTCACAATCGGATAAGGATCACTATTTGCAATGTTTGAATAATCCCGGATTAACAGAGCGGCCTCATCTTCTATGTGAGCGATTAACTCAGTCATTTGAAGACGTATTAATCTCCCCTCTACTCCTAGTTCATCAATATAACTTAAAATTTCATTCTTAATTCGTAAAACCATTTCAATACGATGAAGAACCTGCACTACTTCTGATAGTGTCACCAAATCTTCGAATTCTAAAGCACCTAAATTTGTAATACTTTGCTCTAATACTGTTTTATATTTTTCTAATGTTTGAATAGCCTGATTCGCTTTAGTTAAAATAACACCAATATCCTTTAATGCATACCGAAAGTTGCCTTGATATAACGTTATAACATTTCGTCTTTCAGAAATGGAAATGACTAAACTTCCTGTTTGTTTTGCTACTCTTTCTGCCGTTCTATGTCTCATTCCCGTTTCTGAAGAAAGTATAGTTGGGTTTGGAATAAGCTGAGCATTTGCAAACAAAATTTTACTGCCTGCTTCATTTAGAATGATTGCTCCATCCATCTTAGCTAATTCATATAACTGAGCAGGTGAAAAAGGACAATTTATTGAAAACCCCCCATCCACAACGGAACGGACACTGTCATTGTAACCAACAACAATTAAGCCTCCTGTTTTAGCTCGGAGTACATTGTCGATCCCTTCTCGAATGGGGGTTCCCGGAGCAATAAATTGAAGAATCTCTGTGATGTCTTTTTCACGCTGCTTGTAATCTTCCATTCACCTAGCCTCCTAAAGTTAATTGTAAAGCTTGCCGAACATGCTCAACTCCGACTACTTTAATTTCAGGGGGTACATTCCAATTACCTATATTCTTTTCTGGGATGATTGCACGCTTAAACCCGAGCTTAGCAGCTTCCTGCACTCTTTGCTCTATTCTAGATACCCTTCTGACCTCACCCGTTAAACCTACTTCTCCAATTAATATATCTGTAGCGGAGGATGGTTGATCTTTAAAACTAGATGCAATACTTACAGCCACTGCTAAATCTATGGCTGGCTCATCTAACTTCACACCACCTGCGACCTTTAAATAGGCATCCTGATTTTGAAGTAATAACCCTACCCTTTTCTCTAAAACAGCCATTAAGAGGGAGACTCTATTTACGTCCAATCCAGTGGCCATCCTACGGGGGTTCCCGAAACTAGTCGGGGAAACGAGTGCCTGTATTTCAACAAGGACGGGTCTTGTGCCTTCCATTGATGCTACAACCGTTGAGCCGGCAGCTCCCTTCGAACGTTCTTCTAAAAATATCTCAGAAGGATTTAAAACCTCTTCTAACCCTTCTTCCTTCATTTCAAAAATACCCATTTCATTCGTTGAGCCGAAACGGTTCTTAACAGCACGAAGTATTCGATAAGAATGATGTCGCTCCCCTTCAAAATAAAGAACCGTATCTACCATATGCTCTAATAATCGGGGACCAGCAATCGCTCCCTCTTTCGTAACGTGACCAACAATAAAGATGGCAATTCCCTTCGTTTTGGCAATACGCATCAACTCAGCAGTACATTCTCTCACCTGAGAGACACTACCTGGAGCAGATTGAACTTCTGGGTGATAAATGGTTTGTATGGAGTCAACAACAACAAAGGCAGGATCTGTCTCTTCAATCGATTTGGTTATAAGCTCCAAATCTGTTTCTGACAATACGTAAAGGGAATCTGATGAGACATCTAAACGTTCAGCTCTGAGTTTCGTTTGCTTCACAGATTCCTCACCTGATATATAAAGTACATTTTGTTTAGAAGCTAAATAAGAAGAAATTTGCAAAAGGAGTGTCGACTTCCCTATACCAGGATCTCCACCAATTAACACCAAAGAACCTCGTACAATCCCTCCGCCTAACACTCGATTAAATTCAGTAATATCGGTCTTGATTCGGGGTTCTTGGATTGTTTCAACGTCTTTTAACTTAATTGGCTTTGACATCCCCTCATTTGCAGAGGCAGTAAAAGTTAACTTTCTCCCTGACTTACTTGGCTCTAGCTCTTCAGTTAAAGTGTTCCATGCTCCACATCCTGGGCATTTCCCCATCCACTTAGCTGATTCATATCCACATGCTTGGCATGTAAACTTTGTTTTTCTCTTCACCATAATTTCTCCCTTTCTATACCTTACCATTCTACTCTTTAATTTATGATATCATAATCCACTTTTCTCAATTAAACTGTTGAATCAACAATCGTGAAAACTTAATAAAAGTCTAGATTTTAAATAGGGAACTCGTTCCATAACAATTCTTACCCAGTCAACGAGCTATAGGTTAACTATTAAATTAAAGAGCAATGAAAAAAAGAGAGGGCTATACAAGCCCTCTACAATGTAGTGGATTTCTCCACCTGTCTTACAACAAATTCATTGTCCACTACATCAAGCTCCACCTTTTGACCTTTTTCAATCTTACCCCTTAACAGTTCTTCTGATAAACGGTCCTCCACATTTTTCTGGATACTCCTTCTTAATGGACGAGCACCGTACTCTAGATCATTTCCTTCTTCAGCTAGCTTATCTAATGCTGGATCTGTCACCACAAGCTCTATATATTGTTCTGTAAGTCGCTTTGTTAACTGCTCTGTCATGAGTGATACAATCTCTCTTAAATGTTTCTTCTCTAGTGAGTGGAACACAATAATTTCATCAATTCGGTTTAAGAATTCTGGACGGAATGCCTTCTTTAACTCGTCCATGACTTTCCCTTTCATGTCCTTATAATCCTGACCTTCATCTTGGACATTAAATCCAACAAACTTATTACGCTTTAATGTGTCAGCGCCAACGTTAGAAGTCATGATTACGATTGTATTTCTAAAATCAACTGTTCGTCCCTTTGAGTCTGTTAGTCGTCCATCCTCTAGAACTTGTAATAATACATTGAATACGTCTGGATGAGCTTTTTCTACTTCATCTAGTAAGACAACAGAATATGGCTTGCGTCGAACCTTCTCTGTTAATTGTCCTCCCTCATCGTACCCTACATATCCTGGAGGTGACCCAACTAAACGTGAAGTTGAATGCTTCTCCATATACTCAGACATATCAATTCGAATCATAGAATCTTCATCACCGAACATGACTTCTGCTAATGCACGTGCAAGCTCTGTTTTACCCACACCAGTTGGGCCTAAGAAAATGAAGGAACCAATAGGACGCTTAGGATCCTTAAGTCCTGCTCTAGCACGGCGTACTGCTTTAGAAACAGCAACGACTGCTTCCTGTTGACCAATGACTCTAGAGTGAAGGATTTCTTCTAATTTTAATAGCTTCTCTGTCTCAGACTCTGCAAGCTTTGATACTGGAATTCTAGTCCAGCTCGCAACAACCAATGCGATATCCTCCGTTGTTACCTCTGAGTTTTCCTGCCCTTGCTTCTCTTTCCAAGACTTCTTCGTTTCTTCAAGCTGTTCTCTTAAACGTTGCTCTGTATCTCTTAAAGATGCTGCTTTTTCAAACTCTTGACTCTGAACTGCTGCATCCTTTTCTTTTCTCACTTCTTCTAGCTGGTTCTCAAGCTCCTTTAAATTCGGAGGAGTGGTATATGAACGTAAGCGGACCTTTGAAGCAGCCTCATCAATCAGATCAATTGCTTTATCTGGTAAGAAGCGGTCTGTAATGTATCGATCAGAAAGCTTAACAGCCTCCGCTATAGCCTCATCTGTAATTGACACACGATGATGAGCTTCATAACGATCACGAAGACCTTTTAGAATTTGAATAGACTCATCCAATGTTGGTTCATCTACCTGGATAGGTTGAAAACGACGTTCCAAAGCTGCATCCTTTTCAATATATTTGCGGTATTCATCTAATGTTGTAGCACCAATACATTGAAGCTCGCCTCTTGCTAAGGATGGCTTAAGAATATTAGAGGCATCAATCGCACCTTCAGCACCACCTGCACCAATTAAGGTATGAAGCTCATCTATGAATAAAATGATATTTCCTGCCTGACGAATTTCATCCATAACCTTCTTTAAACGGTCTTCAAACTCACCACGATACTTTGTACCAGCCACAACAGTACCCATATCTAATGTCATAACGCGCTTATCTCTTAAAGTTTCAGGTACTTCATTATTTATAATTTGTTGTGCTAAGCCTTCTGCTATAGCTGTTTTACCAACCCCAGGTTCTCCAATTAAAACAGGATTGTTTTTAGTACGCCTGCTCAACACCTCAATAACACGTTGAATTTCCTTACTTCTACCAATAACAGGATCTAGACTTCCCTCTCTTGCAATAGAAGTTAAGTCTCTAGCAAGACTATCTAAAGTAGGTGTGTTTGCATGAACAGATGCCCCACCTTGATGTGACCCAGATGATGATTCATTACTTCCTAGTAACTGCAGTACTTGCTGACGAGCCTTATTTAAACTTACACCTAAGTTATTTAAAACCCTTGCAGCTACACCTTCTCCCTCACGAATTAATCCTAGAAGGATATGTTCGGTCCCTACATATGAATGACCCAACTTTCTTGCTTCATCCATTGAAAGTTCAATTACCTTCTTGGCTCTTGGTGTGTAATGAATGGTCTGAGAAGCGTCCTGGCCTCTACCAATTAAGGTTTCTACCTCTTGCTGAATCTTATCAGGACTTAATCCTAAAGCCTGAAGGGCTTTTGCTGCGATTCCTTCTCCTTCACGAACTAGTCCAAGCAATATATGTTCTGTCCCAATATTATTGTGTCCAAGACGAACTGCTTCCTCTTGAGCTAATGCTAACACCTTCTGAGCACGTTCCGTAAAGCGTCCAAACATCATATTGTTTTGCCTCCCTCGTCATCTAATGAATTCTGTTTCTCCATATTTAAGCGTTCTCTTATTAATGTAGCTCTTCTCATATCACGTTCTGTTGGTCTTAGAGGACCTCCTGCATATTGCTGTAAAAACCCTGGTTGCGTTAAAATCATCAATTCATTAAGTATATTACTGGAAATATCATTTATGAAACCTAAATCAATTCCGAGCCTCACATCTGATAAACATCGTGCCGCTTCCTTTGATTCAATGATTCTAGAGTGGGCTAAAACCCCAAATGAACGATACACTCGGTCCTCTAGTTGAAGTTGTGATGTCTTAACGAGTGCCTCTCGTGCTGACCTCTCCTGAACAATAAGTTGCTGAACAACACTCTTCAGGTCCTCAACGATATCTTCTTCCGTTTTTCCAAGGGTCATCTGATTAGAGATTTGAAAGATATTACCTAACGCCTCGCTACCTTCTCCGTAAATACCTCTGACTACTAATCCTAATTGATTAATAGCAGGAATAATTCTGCTCATCTGTTGAGTCATTACTAGCCCAGGTAAATGCATCATAACTGACGCTCTCATACCAGTTCCTACATTCGTAGGACAGCTAGTTAAATATCCCCTTTTTTCATCAAACGCATAATCAACATATTGTTCAATCAAATCATCCAATTTATTTGCTTCTTGAAGTGATTCTGTTAGTTGAAAACCAGGAAATAAACATTGGATTCGAATATGGTCCTCTTCGTTAATCATGATACTAATTGCTTCGTTTTCTGAAAGAAGACACCCTCCATAGTTCGTATCCTCTGCTAGATGTGGGCTAATTAAGTGTTTCTCTACCAATACCCTCTTTTCAATAGGTTGAAGCTCATTTATCTTTAATAATTCGAACTTCCCTACCCCATCATATGTCTGATCAACAAACTGTTCTTCAAAAAGTTGAATGATCTCTTTTGCTTCCTCATTAGAAGTAATAATGGGAAACTGATAGTTCTCTATATTTCTTGCAAGTCTGATCCTACTACTTAATACTATGTCTGAGTCTGGTCCTTCTTGACTCATCCATGGACTAATTGCTTGTTCTATAAATCGTTGAAGTGACATCGATTAATGTCCCTCCCCTTTTTGAGCCTGTAATGATGTTTCTAGCTCTCTAATTCTATCTCTTAGCTTTGCAGCATTTTCGAACTCTTCATTTACTATTAATTCTTTTAACTCTGTTCGCAATAAATCGATTTGTTTTTTTACATGGATGCTTCCACCAATTCTTTTAGGTATCTTCCCTGTATGAACGGTATTACCACTATGCAGCCTTCTTAAGACCGGATCTAACTGGTGCTGAAAGGCTTTATAGCAATTGGAGCAACCAAACCTACCCACCTTTGCAAATTGCTGAAAGGTTAACTTACATCGATCACACTGGATCACCTCAGTTGGAGTAAAAGCATTTGAATCCTTCTTGAAGGGTTGGTGTTCGAAGTTTAATAATCCTGCTAATAGATTATTAAAGGAGAAACCCGCACCATCTGAAAACATGCTTAGTTCACCCTTCTCCTTTGCGCAATGGTCACAAATATGAATCTCTGATTTTTCACCATTTACTATTTTAGTAAAGTGCAAAGTAGCAGGCCTTTGCTGGCATTCCTGACAAACCATTATCCCTACACTCCCCTACTAAGACTAAAAACACATTATTTATACTTAAGCGTACTAAGCATAGATATCATTAGACGAGCTCTTAGCTCATCTCTATGCGGTAAATTTAACAGTAATACAGAGCGATCCATCACACTTAACATAATTCTTGCTTCTTTATTAGAAATAATTTCTTCTTCTACTAATCTGAGAATAATATCCTCAGCATTACTCTGACTTAACTCTTTGTTAATAAGTTTTATAATTTGATCGAGTAAGTGTGTCCGATCATCAATCTCAACTTTAACGATACGAATATATCCCCCGCCTCCGCGCTTGCTTTCAACAATATATCCTCTTTCAAGCGTGAAGCGAGTGTTAATCACATAATTAATTTGGGAAGGCACACATTGAAACTTATCTGCTATTTCATTACGCTTGATTTCAATCACTTTATCTCCACTAATATCTAAAACCTGCTTTAAATATTGTTCAATAACATCAGATATGTTTCTCACTCAACCCCCAGCCCTTTCTGACTTTGACTATCTTTGACTTTAAGTACATTATATAAAGCTTACCTATAATTTTCAACTAACAACCCTTTCCCTACATCTATCCTAGCCAAAAATGGGCAAAAACATGATGACAACCTTACAATTTAGTGAAATTTTGTACGCCGTCAATCATATAAAGTTCTTTCATGATTTCAATTTGCTCTTTTCCCTTTAACTCAAACTTTACTTTCAGCTCATTTTTATCTTCTTCCTTTGTTGTAATCATAATAATTCTTCCGTCATGACTGTTAATACATCTTATAACCTTCAATAAGCATTCTTTTTCCATAGTTACCTCAATCAATGACTTCCTTCTACCCTGTAAGAAGAGACTTTCGAACTTATTTAAGGTAATTAAAATTATCAAAATGATGGCAGTCGTAATAATCGCCACTCCAAATAATCCTGCTCCAATAATCAACCCTAATCCTGCTACCACCCATATAGAGGCAGCTGTTGTTAAACCTCTAACAGTAGAGTCCTTAACCAAAATCGTTCCAGCTCCTAAAAAGCCAATACCACTAATAACATATGAAGGAATCCGTGCTGGATCAAATCTGATATTTTCATGATGGATGACAGATTCAAAACCAAACAAAGACAAAACCATCATTAAACATGACCCTACTCCTACAAGAAGATGGGTTCTAAACCCTGCAGGATGTTGGTTTACCTCTCGTTCAAGACCTATTAAACCACATAATAAAACAGCCAATAACAAACGACTAACTATAATCACTAATTCATTGTGTAGTATGAAATCCATAACTTTTGTCCTCCTACTAGTTGTTTAAAATATCGTATAAAGAAGGAGGGCATAATATGACATTTTCGCCAAAATTGGTCACTATTTTCATAAAAGAAGGGACTCGATTATTTGCTAGATTTGGTAGATTAGATTGATATCAGAGGCTTTATTTGTAATTGGAGTGGAGGATATGATGAGGTTAGTTGAATTTGGTAGAATTGAGATTTGAGTTTTCATTTGCAAATTTTATTAGCATTCAGTCTCCTTACTTTACACAAATAGAAAAAGAGTAGCTACACAAGCTACTCTTTTTCTATTTTCTTGGCGACATTCTACTCTCCTGTCGCTTTCTCGACCTTCTTGCTTCTTTTAGTCTTCTGGTCTTGTTGTATATCCTTTAGTACTTCGTGCTCATTAACACAAAAAAAAGTAGCTACATGAGCTACTCTTTTCTCCTTTTTTGCCTGGCGACGTCCTACTCTCACAGGGGCAATGCCCCAACTACCACCGGCGCAAGAGCTTAACTTCCGTGTTCGGATCCGGACTAAAATAAGCGGCGAAT
>NZ_JAAIWM010000013.1 GCF_011008845.1 Bacillus mesophilus
TCGACTTGCATGTATTAGGCACGCCGCCAGCGTTCGTCCTGAGCCAGGATCAAACTCTCCAATAAAGTGTTTGATTGCTCATTACACCGGCAATCTACTGAGCTTTTTCGCGTTAGCGAAAATAACTAAATAGTAGATTTAAAAATTTATTACTTGCGTTGGTTTTTTAAAACCAACACGCTTGACGTTTTGTTTAGTTTTCAAAGAACTTTTATCTCATCGCCCAGAAGCGACTTTAATAATATATCACATTGCCCAATTCACTGTCAACAATTTTTTTCAAATTACTTTTAAAGTGTTTTCGTTGAATCAGGAGTGACTTTTATAATAATACATTGGTTGTCTCCTTGTGTCAACTCACCATTCAAAACAATAAATAGAAAAAGGACTTGGTCTGATTTAACCAAGTCCTTTTCCTCATCTATTTATTCAACTAAGAATACAAAGTATAGTACAAAAATCACAAACATTCCGTACATGATCGGATGTATTTCTTTTGTACGTCCCTTCATAATCATTGTGATTGGATAAAAGATAAATCCAATCGCAATACCTGTAGCAATACTATACGTTAATGGCATTGCCACGATTGTTAAGAAAGCTGGTACTGCAATTTCAAACTGCTTCCATTGTATTTCTCCTAGTGCTGAAACCATCAAGATTCCCACAATAATTAGCGCCAGTGCTGTTACAGCTGGAGTTATTACACCTAATAATGGAGAAAAGAATAAAGCTAGTAAGAAAAACCCTGCCGTAACTACTGAAGTGAATCCAGATCTACCACCCGCTGCCACACCTGCTGATGATTCAATATATGATGTAGTAGTTGACGTACCTAGTGTTGCACCTACAACAGTTGCTGCTGAGTCTGCAAATAATGCTCTACCTGCACGAGGTAATTTATTGTTCTTCATTAATCCAGCTTGATTTGCAACAGCTACAAGTGTACCCGCTGTATCAAAGAAATCCACGAACAAGAACGTTAGAATGACAACTAGCATTTGTATAGTGAAAATCTCGCCTAAATGTGTAAATGCTACACCAAAAGTCGGTTCTAAACTTGGAATACTACCTACAATAGCAGTTGGAACTCCGATTAAGCCGAAGATCATACCAACGATGGCTGTAATCACCATCCCGATGAAGATTCCACCATTAACACCTTTAACCATTAAAACAACTGTTATTAATACCCCAAACACTGCAAGTAAGGTTGCACCGTTTGTTAAGTCTCCTAAACTTACAAGAGTCGCATCATCATTAACAATGATTCCTGCATTTTGAAAACCGATAAATGCTATGAATAATCCAATCCCTGCTGCTACCGCAAACTTCAACTCAGCTGGTATTGCATTGATAATTTTTTCACGTGCACCTGTTAATGTAAGAACGATGAAAAACAACCCTGAAACTAACACTCCTGATAATGCTGTTTGCCAAGAAATACCCATTCCCAAAACAACTGTGAAAGCAAAGAATGCATTTAATCCCATACCAGGAGCCAACGCGATTGGATATCTTGCTAAAACTCCCATTAACAATGACCCTACCGCTGCTGCAATCGCTGTGGCCGTAAAGATAGCTTCTTTAGGCATTCTTAAATCATCTGGAAGATCTGTTATAACGGCTAAACTTAAAATATCTGGATTTACAAATAGAATATAAGCCATTGATAAAAATGTAGTTAAACCTGCAATGAATTCTTTCTTATAGTTTGTATTTAACTCATCAAACTTAAAATAACGTTTCATTTCCTCTACCCCTTTTTCCCTTGAATTAATAAATAAAAAACAAAAAAACTCCTGATTTTCGACCACGAGTTCAAAGGCTATGTAAAGGGTAAAGAATACTTTACTGATCCTTACAATCACCTCGTAGTCAAGCTATTTACGGTAGCTTGGTAGAAACTTTCGGGCCATATCCCCAACTTTATACGAGTATTCGACAAAAAATTTATGATTACAATCGTATTGTAACAAGGGTTTATCGTCTAGTCAATAGAAAAAGCGAACATTCAAGAATTTTATTTCTTGAATGTTCGCTTTTTACTTTTATTCCCACTCAATAGTTGCCGGCGGCTTACTTGTAATATCGTAAACTACTCGATTGATATGATTTACTTCATTTACAATTCTTGTTGAGATTTTCTCTAGAACATCCCATGGAATTCGGGCCCAATCAGATGTCATGCCGTCAATTGAGGTTACTGCACGAATACCGATCGTGTAATCGTATGTTCTTGCATCACCCATTACACCAACGCTTCTGATATCAGGAAGAACGGTAAAATATTGCCATATATCTCGGTCAAGTCCAGCAAGCTTAACTTCCTCTCGGAGAATAGCATCTGATTCACGGACAATCTCTAGCTTCTCTTCTGTGATTTCACCAAGTACACGGATTCCTAATCCCGGACCCGGAAACGGCTGTCTCCAAACGATTTCATCTGGAATTCCAAGCTCTGTTCCCAGCACACGTACCTCATCTTTAAATAATGTATTTAAAGGTTCAATCAATTTAAACTTCATATCCTTAGGTAACCCACCAACATTATGGTGAGATTTAATTGTTTGCGCAGTTAATGTTCCACTTTCAATGATGTCTGTGTAAAGAGTTCCTTGGGCTAAAAAGTCAATTCCCTGTAACTTAGTTGCTTCATCATCAAAGACATAAATAAATTCATTTCCTATAATTTTACGCTTTTGTTCAGGATCACTTACACCTTTTAACTTAGACATAAAACGTTCTTTTGCATCTATTTTAATCACATTCATATTAAAGCCTTCACTGAAGGTCTTCATCACACCCTCTGCCTCCCCTTTACGAAGAAGACCGTGGTCAACGAACATACAAGTTAATTGGTCACCAATGGCTTTGTGAATTAATACGGCAACAACGGAAGAATCTACCCCTCCACTAAGTGCACATAATACTTTTTTGTCACCTACTAGCTGGCGGATCTTGTCCATTTCGATTTCAATAAAGTTTTCCATTGTCCACTTTTCTCTACACTCACAAATTTCAAATACAAAGTTTTTCAGCAAGTCGTTTCCATACTCAGAATGCCTAACCTCTGGATGGAACTGAACACCATAAAACTTTTTGGCTGAATTACTCATTCCTGCAATCGGACAAGATGCGCTAGTTGCGTCAACTATGAAGCCATCTGGAATTTCTTTAACAAGATCACCATGACTCATCCATACAACTTGTTCAGATGGTTGTGATTGATATAACAATGATTCATTTTCTACTTTTAATACTGCCTTTCCATATTCACGGTGCGTCGCCTTTTCAACCACTCCACCGAAAAGGAAGGTCATTAATTGCATACCATAACAAATTCCTAAAACAGGAATTCCTAAATTAAAAATTTCTTTATCACAGTGGAATGCATTTTCTCCATACACACTATTCGGACCACCAGAAAGGATAATTCCCTTTGGGTTCATCTCCTTAATTTCTTCTGCTGTTAATGTGTGCGGATGAAGTTCACTATACACACCAAATTCCCTAATTCTACGTGTAATAAGCTGATTATATTGACTTCCAAAATCCAATACGACGATCTTTTCCTGACTTTTAATCAATGCATTCACCCCTGCCTATATTATAAGAAAAAGTTTCTGTTAAACCTTGTGATTTATTGATTACATAGCATGAAACTCACGCCAGCCACTGCAATCAACTCTGCTGAATAACATTGTTGTTTAACAGAACCCAATTAAACAAAAAAACTAGAATTTCCGTCTCTAAATTAATAGAAGACAGAATCCTAGTTTGTTATACAAATACACCATATTGTATAGATGCTCGGTTCTGTCTTCATAGTCAGGTTTTTTACGGCAACCCGGTAGAGACTCTCGAACCATATTTTCGAGTATATATGAAGATTCTTTATGATATTGAACCTATTCTATCAATGGCTTCACATTCGGTCAAGATGCTACCTTTTTAATTAAATTTTCCCACAATTCTCTTAAAGTATCTAAATCTTTATGATCCAGCCCTCTATCTTTTCTATATTGAAGACCTTCAAGCTTTAAAGTTAAATATCTCATATCCTTAGAGTAAAAGAAGGAATCTACATAATCTGCGTACTCACGCAAAGTTTGGTTATCTTGCTTCTTAAGGCCATACCCTTTTAATGCCTTTATTAATACAAAATAAGAAGCCTCAAAGGAGTTAGCGTCTTTGAATCTACCATAGCGTTGTAACACATAACGTGGATACCACTTTTTCCTAGTAAAATAAAGAATCGCGCTTATAATCATTATGACTCCTAATAATCTCAGTACATCACTAAGTTCAATATCGATAGACCAATTGAAAGTGGTAGCTGATTCATTAGTAGATCCTTCCTCTTCTAACAAGTCCTCAGGCGATGACTGTGGTTGCTCTTGAGTTGTGTCTGGAACTGTAAGATTATCATCCTGCATTTCTAGATCCGTGATAAAGTTATATGGATTAGAGAACCCTGATGTTGGCTCAAACGGAACCCATCCAGTACCTGGGAAATATACCTCTACCCAAGAGTGTGCATTAGCATTTTTCACTTCATAAATACGAGTGTCATTTTCTTGCGTACTAACGTATTCTCCACCTGTATATCCTTTAACCCATCTTGCTGGTATCCCAACAGAACGAAGAAGAACAATCATCGATGTAGAGAAGTTATCGCAGTAGCCGATCTTTGTTTCAAATAAGAACTGATCAACATAATCATCATTTCGACCTGGTACTGCTACATTATTTGTATCATATGCAAACCCATTCATTCTGAAATAGTTTTCCACCGCTGTTACTTGATCATATCGGTTATTGTAAGGTGCAATGATTTCATTAGCCAAATCCCTTATACGGGTAGGTAAATCATTAGGCAGCTGTGTATACCTTTCTACTATTTCAGGATCATACTCAAGGCTTGAAGCTCTTAGAACCTCATATACAAAATTTGGATCTTCATAAGTCACTTCATATTGCTGTAAAGGATATGGTTGACCATCTCTTTCAGTCATGATCTTTTCAGTTTCTACATTATACTGATACAGAATATCTGTCCCTGAATCAACATTTTGTAACTCCACAGGATATACAATATGAGGATACTGAAGGTTAACTGAAACCACTGCTTTTAATGGTGCCGTTTCTACATTAGGATCGAGCGTTGGAACCGTTACCCCTTCATCTTCTTCAATGGGTACTATTGTATTGTTAGAAGACTCCCACCCTTTTCCGGTGTAAGTATCCTTCGTCTCAACCTTCCAATACTCTCGGCTTTCTGCTTCTACTGTGAATACGACCGTTTCATCCCCAATAAATGGGCCACCAAGGTTGGAGTCATTCGTGCCATACCCGATTCGTTTTATTTTCCCTCCTGGTCCAGTTCCTTCTCCGTACCCTTGTAAATAAGGCACAGGGTCAGGCCACTGTGGCGCTGCCTTCGGGGCTAAATAGCCTAACGAAGTTGTAACTATAGTAATTAAAATAAGGGGAGTAAGCCATTTTATCCACTGTTTATGGTTAAAAGCGATCGCTTCCTTCTCTTTTAAACGCTCTAGCTTTAATAATCCAAGAATTAGGAAGCCTAAAACAACCATTCTTACTATTGCTGAATCTGCATCATATGGAGTAAATGTATCCAAAATTGCCAGATAGGTTATTGTCATAATAAAAAACGTAAGAATCTTCTTTAATTGCACAATCCAGTATTCCATTAAGTAAGCTAATAGCCATAATAAAATAAAGAATAACAAGCTTCTAAACGAGTTCGTCATCTCCCACCAGCTAGCCGAAACTACATAAGACAGATTAGCGCCTAAACTAGCGAGAAAAGCCTTTACCCAAATAAGTGAAAAGAATGAACCTTCATAGAAAAGATGTTGCAACACATACAAGATGTATAATATTTTAATAGAAAAGGAAAGTAGAAAAGGAACTTTTATATATGCTAACAGATAGGACAAACCAACAAAATACAAGAAAAAAGTTAGATTTCCTGTATCCGTTATTTGATCTAAAGGCCTAATCCATTCCCATAATACTAAAAAGCCGTATACATAATAGATGACCTTATGGAACTGTTCCTGAAGACTGCTCATCTACTCACCTCATGAAAAGCATCCGCATATTGCCCCTCCATAACAGCTTTTATGAGGATATGCTTGTGCTTTAGAATTTCAATCTTCCCTATTGTTTCTTTTGAAGGATTTCTTCTAGGGAGAACCACGAAAACCACTACTTGATATTGCCTATGTGATAAATATTCAATGGTTTTAATAAAAGCCTCCGTTAAGTGACTTGTTATAAACATCAACGTCATACCTTGCTGCCACTTATTCGCTTCTGACTCTATTGAAGCAGCAAAATATTGATTGTCTGGTTGAACCTTTGCAAGATGATAAAAGATTTGCTGTTGATGAGATTCAGAATTCTTAGCATCTGTAACAAAGCGGTCCTGTCCAACTGAGACAAAGCTCATTTGAGCACCATGCCTAATAATTGCTCTTGCAACAGAAGCCGCAAGTACAACAACCTGTTCGAACATCACACTGCTTTGTTCAGCTGATCGATCAATCACAACTACAACATTATGACTTTGTTGTTGTTCAAATTCCTTTGTCATAAATGTATTTCTTCTAGCACTCGCCTTCCAATCTATCCATGAAAAGCGATCACCAGGTTGATATTCTCTTACACCAACAGCCATGGTTGTATCTCGGATTAATTTCGTTCGAGATGACGTTGCTCCCTGATCGTATCGATTTTCTAGCTGTCGGTAAGAAACATCAACATATTGTGGGTATACTAAATATGTTTTCTTTAATTCAAATGAACCTTCTTTTTCAATTAAGCCAAATAGATCTCCTGTTTTAATCCTAATCGTTGAAAACTGGTGCTCTCCTCTAGGTATAGACTCAAAAACATATTCCAAATGAAGCGTTTTTTTAAACCAAGGAAACAGCATGACCTTAGAACGCTTCGGCTGTTTACAATATCGAAGGGAGGCTGGTACCTTTTCTTCAACAATAATATACAAAAGTGGTAAAAAGGCCATCTTTCTATTTATCGTAATAGTTCCAATTAATTGTTCTCCTGCAGTAAACTGTTCTCGATTAACTTCCCGACTAACAGTAAAAAACTGTATTGGGTAAGCACTTATTAATAAAGAGTAGAGTCCAAATGGTAGAAAACTATAGAAAATAAACCAGCTAGTAAAACCCCCTTGGAACATTGCAAATATAAAGGTAATGGCAATAAGAGATAAAATAACGGTAACTCTACCCGCTAATTTCGCATACAACCTTGTTTTTTTCATAACGATCAACGCCTAACTAATGGAACCCTAGTCTGTTCAAGAAGCCCCTTCACAATTCTTTCTGATGTCGTACCCTCAAACTTCGCCTCGGATTTTAGAATAATACGATGAGATAGCGTGAAAGGAGCTAAATACTTCACGTCATCCGGAACCACATAATCCCTACCGTGAATAAGCGCATATGCTTGTGCAGCTCTCATTAAAGCAATTGCTCCACGCGGACTCGCGCCTAAATAAATAGACGGGTGGTTACGAGTTTGTTTTACGATCGTAACAATATATTCTCTGATAGATTCATCTACAGATACCTGTTTAGCTTCATTTTGTAACTCAACTAATTCCTCAGTTGAAATCACAGGTGAAAGCTCATGAATCGGTTGCCCAGATTCCATTCTTGCTAGCATATTCATTTCTTCCTCTGCCGTAGGGTAACCCATTCGAAGCTTTAAAATAAAACGATCTAATTGAGCCTCTGGTAACGGATACGTTCCTTCATATTCAATTGGATTTTGTGTAGCCATAACAAAAAACGGCCTAGCCAATGGTCTTGTTACCCCATCAACTGTTACACTAGCCTCTTCCATACCTTCTAGAAGGGCAGCTTGAGTTTTAGGTGAGGTTCTATTAATCTCGTCAGCTAGTACAATATTCCCCATGATCGGGCCAGGACGGAATTCAAAACGCAGTTCTTTCGGATTATAAATGGATACACCCGTTACATCTGATGGCAATAAGTCAGGCGTAAATTGAATACGTTTGAAATCAGCACTAACTGATTTAGCCAATGCACGTACCATCATTGTTTTACCAACACCAGGAACATCCTCAAGTAATACATGACCATCTGCCAATAAAGCCACTAAGCTTAATGTTGCGACCTCACGCTTCCCGATCATAACTTTGCCGATATTATCTATAACATTTCCCAAAACCGGATGTAGAGTATCAATTTTTTGTACCATGACGATCTCCTTTTCGCTTGTTTTATGAAATAACAATTAAACACCCTTTATTTGACGTAATAAAGAACAAAATGTTTCACATATTTGTGAATTAAATATCTATTACTCTATTATACATTTTATACGTTTCTCTTCCTATTATTTTACATTTGGTAAGATATCCATATCCAGATTACAATACTTGTCATTTATATTCTTCTTTTTTAGTAAATTACCTTTATTTGTATACTTTCTTTTTCCTTTATAAGGTTCTACCTTAAAATCCTAAAAAGCAAAAAAGACACCTAATTAGGAGTCTTTTTTCTGAGGTCTGCCTGACTAAAGAATTAACTACTGCAACCACCTCCACAGCTAGAACTACCCGAGTCTCCACCTCCGCCTGAATCACCGCTACAAGCAAAGCCAGAACAATAAGAGCCACCACTGTAAGGAGAACCTTTTTGGTACTCTTCAGGAGTTACTTCACTCATGTTGCCTTGAAAGTCATCTTCTTCATAAAGGGAATAAAAGACAGCCGCCCCCGCTACATACGTATTTATATGAGAATCACCTGCAGCCCTAGATTTGGAGATTTTCTCTGAAGTTAGTTTTGCCTGATCCGCTTCACTAATCTCGTCTTTGAGTTTATTAATTAGAAGTTTCTTGACCTCTAGCCAATCATCATTTATTCTAAAATATTTTGTAAGTAGCTCATCCTCTGATAATACTTTAAAATCATCTAAGATCTGACGCTTGATGGGATTCTGAAAAAAACACCCCCAAATAGCTCTACTATTTTCAGTTATTTCAAACAAGCTAATAAATACCCAATCAAAAAATGCTCTTTCCCCAGGGATTGGTGTAGAATCCATATTTGGAGTGTGATGTAACAAATCATGATAAAATCCCTTTGAAAACTTCTCATAATCCCTTGTAAACATTAACATCTCATGCCAAATTTCATCTGCACGGTGACTAAACATCGGTACTGATTTTAATAGACTATTCATGACAAAATAACGCTTTAACTCGAACATCCCCCATTCAAACTCATGGTCTTTCCATTTCGGATGGTTTTGCATCACTCGAAGCTTTATATTATCTAAATAATACTGTGACAAAGAAGAATCTAATCTTTGCAAAATTGGGAATCCGGCTTCTATTTGAATACCCAGTTGGTCTGGGATTGGATGTTTCTTCAATGGTGTCTTTTTCCCAGTGGAGAATAATGAGCTTCCAATCAATATAAAGAAAACGATTATAACACCTGCAATAAAATAACCTACCATCTCCCTCACCCCTATCTCATTCCACATCTTTTTTCCCTTAACCAATCTATACGAACGAATAAGGAATTGGTTGCTAATTTTTGTGATTATAAATATTAATTTTTCGTTCCTTGTTGGCATACTTAGGAGTTTATAGTTGGCCAATCTGAAAAAGGAATTCGCAAGCTCATTGGTATTTTTTATTCCTTTGTCATCACCAGAAAATAAAAAAACTGAGTCAAAAGTGTGCAAATTAGCACCTTTTAACTCAGTGTCTTTTTAATAAAGTGAAACAATTTAATTCGTCAAAAATATAGGAAGCTTAGAACCAATTAATAGGTTCCGGTTTAAGGTTATGGAAGACATGCTTGGTTTCTGTATATTCCTCTATACCTAATTTACCTAGTTCACGTCCAATACCAGATTGTTTAAAACCACCCCATGGTGCATGAGGGAAGTAAGTATTAAAGTCGTTAATCCAAACAGTACCCATGCGCATCTTTGCCACACAACGTTCAGCTTTAGCGATATCGTTTGTCCAAACACCACCAGCAAGGCCGTAGATTGAGTCATTAGCAAATTTTACTGCTTCCTCTTCTGTAGTAAATTTCTCAATCGTGATGACTGGCCCAAAAGCTTCGTCTTGTACAACCTTCATATCTGTTGTACAGTCTGTAAAAATCGTTGGTAAGAAGAAAAATCCTTTTTGTAGTTCTGGATCTTCTGGACGGCTACCGCCCACAGCTAATGTAGCACCTTCTTTAATGCCTGCTTCAACATATTCTTCTACCTTTGCAAGATGCTCAGCTGAAATAAGTGGGCCCATTTGTGTATCTTCTTCAAACCCGCTCCCTAGCTTAAATTTTCTGACTCTCTCAACAAGTGCAGAAACGAACTGATCATGAATACTTTCTTCTACTATTATTCTAGTTCCAGCTGAACAGATTTGTCCTGCGTGGAAGAATACCCCGTTTAACGCTTGGTCCACAGCTGTCTCAAAGTCAGCATCAGCAAAAATGATATTAGGGTTTTTTCCACCAAGCTCTAGTGCGAGCTTCTTCACATTAACACTTGCTGCCTGCATAATTTTCTTCCCAGTAACAATTCCACCTGTGAATGAAATTAGGTCAACATCTACATTACTAGCAAGCTCTGCACCGACTGTATGCCCAGCACCTAGTACTAAGTTTACTACACCAGCAGGAACGCCTGCTTCTTCCATTAGTTCAAACACTTTAATCGTAGTAAGCGGTGTTATTTCACTCGGCTTCATAATTAATGTGTTTCCTGTAGCCAATGCAGGCGCCAATTTCCAAGAAGCTTGTAGCAAAGGGTAATTCCAAGGTGTGATTTGACCACAAACCCCAACCGGTTCACGAACCACTCTACTAATCGAGTTAGGTACAGGCGAATCAATCAATTCTCCACCATCTTTATCTGCCAGATCTGCATAGTAACGAAAAACTCCAGCGATATCATCCATGTCTCCGCGACTTTCTTCTACTGTTTTACCGGTATCTAAAGATTCCAATCTAGCCAGTTCTTCTTTATCTCTTTCTATTAATTCAGCAATCTTCCTAACAACCATACCTCGTTCAGTTGCTGATGTAGAAGACCATTCACCGTTATCAAATGCTTCTCTTGCTGCTGTGATTGCTACTTTAGCATCTGACTCATCACTTTCAGGGACAACAGCAATAACCTCTTGATTAAATGGATTAATAATCTCACGAGTTTTGCCAGAAATTGCTCTGACCCATTTTCCATTAATGTATTGTTTTTTAAGATTCATATTATCAACTCCAATTATTTGAGTGAATTAAGTTTGTTAAAAATTTATTTAATCTTTAAAAATAGTAACATGACTTTTTTAGGCTGTCAAAAATAACGAGATGCCATTATGTATTAATGTACTTAAATTTACGAAAACGCTTGAATTCATTAAGTTAATCATCCCATTTAATTAGTTTTAGATTCATTTTCTATTTGACTTTTAATCTGAACACGGTATCATAAAGTTCATAAAGAATATTTAAAAAATATTTAACAAACAGGTTTTACTTAACACTGAAGGGGCGACTTTATGAGTGAATCTACTGAAAGATCCAGAATTAGAATAGAAGAAGCCAAAGATAAAGTCATTGGAGCCATCGCTGAGACAATGGACTTGTATGGTGTAACACCAGCTGCCGCAAATTTATATGCAACGATGTACTTTAAAGAGCAAATGACACTTGATGAAATGCGTACAGAACTCGGAATGAGTAAACCAAGTATGAGCACTAGTGTACGTAAACTCCAAGAAATTGAAATGGTTAAAAAAACCTTTACACGCGGTTCTAGAAAGCATACTTATGTAGCCGAGAAGAATTTCTTCCGTTCCTTTATGGTGTTTTATTGTCAAATGTGGGAACGAGAGGTAAAAACGAATATGGAAGCCATTAAGGACGCACAAGAAGATTTTATAAATGTCATTAAAGATTCCAGTAGCACACCAGAAATTGTTGCCGAGGCAAAGCAATACTATGACCTATTAGAGGAGTCTAAAACCTACTATCATTGGTTGGAAGATTTAGTTGCAAGCATTAGAAGTGGCAAGATATTTGAGTTTTTACCTAAAGATCAGCAGAATTAATATAAAAAGAAGTATTTAGTTATATCAGAGAGGCTTATGACAACCAACTATATAAGCATAATACTTATCTCTTTGTAAGAAGAGATAAGTTGATATGTTATTTTTGTTAAAAATATTTTTAATACATTTAATGTGTTAAGAATATTTATATAATATTAGATAAAAAAGGGGAGATTTTCACATGAACACATGGAAAAAAGAACTCATTTTAATCTTAGTACTGCTAATGGGTGCCGTTTTAACAGCATGCGGGAGCACTAGTGAGGAAACAACCAGTGAACAAACAGGTACAGAAAGTAAACAAGAATTAACAATCGGTCAAATTAATTGGGCTGAAAATATTGCTGTTACAAATATGTGGAAAGCCATTTTAGAAGATAAAGGTTATAACGTTAATTTAATGGTACTTGACATGGGAGCTACGATGAAGGCCTTAGAAAGTAGCGATTTGGATGCTAGTTTAGAAATATGGTTACCGGTCCAAGATGCTCTTTATCTTGAAAAATTCCAAGATACTATTAACTTCTCAGACTCAACTTGGTTTGACAATGCTAAAGTAGGCCTTGTGGTTCCAACCTATTTAGAAGAGGTTAATAGTGTAGAGGACTTAAATGAACATAAAGAACTGTTTGCTGGAGAAATTGTCGGTTTTGACCCAGGCGCAGGTACGATGGAAGTTACGGAACAATTAATTAAAGATTATAATTTAGATTTTGAACTATTAGCAAGCTCTGAGCCTGCAATGCTATCTGAAATTGATAAGGCAGTAAAAAATGAAAAGCCGATTGTAGCACCACTATGGAGCCCTCACTCGGTATTTTCCAAACATGACTTAAAATTCCTAGAAGATCCACAAAACACATTTGGTGGAGTAGAAAAAATTCACCATGCAACAAGACTTGGATTTGAAGAAGATTACCCAGAAGTTAGTGAGTGGTTTAACAATTGGAAGATGGACGATAAGCAAATCGCTGAGCTTATCACCTATGTAGAAAGTGCCGATGATCCTCTTGATGGAGCAAAAAAATGGATTGAAGAAAATCAAGAATTAATTGGTGAATGGGTAAAATAAAAGTATAGATATCTTGAAACTAAGAAGCTGGTTCCTCCTAAAACGAGGATCCAGCTTCTTTTGTATTTTCTACCTTGTCTGGACGGAAAGGTACATACACTCTAGTCAGGTTTATTCACAAGATGCTTAACACATGCCTTCTACCACTATAAATATACAAAGTACTAATAATAGCAATTTTCTTAACTCAGCTTTGTAATCATATATTAAGAAACTAATGCGAATTCTTTCCCTATTACTCTTCAAGCTACGAAAAGTGTAATTCCTTTTCTTGGAGGAGCTAGGTGCAGGAACTGGATTAATACGGAGAGCCGTTTAAAATACATAACCTTTAAGCAATAGCTACTATAGTCTTCACTGCACCCTAGCCCATAAAAAAGAGAAGGCACTCTATTTAAAATGTATGCATCAATAGCAAATACATAAAATAGAGGCCTTCTAATAAAATCAATATGAATTAGCCTTTTATTGCGCCTGCATCGGCTGGATGTACTCCATGACGATAGAAATCGAGATTAATAGGATCCAGCGGTTTACGTCCAAGTATAATATCAGCCGCCTTTTCCGCTAACATCAACACCGGTGCATGGATATTCCCGTTAGTAACATAAGGCATGGCAGAAGCATCAGCTACTCGGATATTGTCGAGTCCATGAACCTTCATAGTTAACGGATCTACAACAGCCATAGGGTCTGACGCAGGCCCCATTTTTGCCGTACAACTCGGGTGAAGCGCAGTTTCGGCATCATTCGCCACCCACTCCAAAATCTCTTCGTCTGTTTGAACAGAAGGACCAGGTGAGATTTCCCCTGAATTATAAGGTGCCATTGCCGGTTGAGATAAGATTTCTCTTGAGACTTTTACCGCTTCAATCCATTCTCGACGGTCCTGTTCGGTAGATAGATAGTTGAAGATCATACTTGGATGCTGCGTCGGATCATTTGAACGGATTTTTAGTGTCCCACGAGCATCGGAGTACATAGGTCCTACGTGTACCTGGAATCCATGAGCAGTGTCAGCCTTCTTTCCGTCGTAACGGACAGCAACAGGGAGGAAATGGAACATTAAGTTTGGATATTTTACTTCCTCGTTCGAACGAACAAAACCTCCACCTTCGAAGTGGTTAGTCGCTGCCGGACCTTTGCGTCCAAGTAACCACTGTAATCCAATCCATGGCATTTTCACTTTATTTAAGTTAGGCTGTTCGGAAACAGGTAATGGACAAGCGTGTTGGATGTAAACTTCAAGATGATCCTGAAGATTTTCTCCTACTCCCGGAAGGTTAACTTTCGGTTCGATCCCAACTGATCGCAAGTGTTCAGGATCACCCACACCTGACAATTGAAGTAGCTGCGGGGTGTTGATCGCACCACCAGCAAGTATTACTTCACCTGCAGTGACATAATGGGTCTTCCCGTCTCGTTTATATGTCAAACCGTTGGCCCGGGTACCTTGGATGTCAATATTTGTAACAAATGCACGTGTTTTCACAGTTAGGTTCTCCCGCTCCATAGCTGGATGTAGGTAGGCACGTGAAGGTCCAAAACGTTGGCCTTTATACACGTGTTTATCAAACGGACCGAATCCTTCTTGTCTAAAACCATTCACATCAGGAGTTCGAGAGTAGCCTGCCTCAACAGCAGACTCAAAGAAAGCCTGGAATAAAGGATTAGTAGCAGGCCCGCGTTCCAACTTTAGAGGACCATCATGACCACGAAACTCATCTTCTGGGTCGGCAGCTAAGGCACTTTCCATACGTTTAAAATATGGCAGACAGTGCTTAAAATCCCATGTTTCCATTCCTGGATCTGCACCCCATCGTTCATAGTCCAATGGATTACCACGTTGGAATATCATTCCATTTATAGAACCAGATCCTCCAAGCACCTTTCCACGAGCATGCTTGACACGTCGCCCATTCATAAAGGGTTCAGGGTCAGATTCGTATCTCCAGTCATAGAATGGATTTCCAGATGGAAACGGTAAAGCGGCTGGCATTTGGATCAAGAGATCCCAAGAAAAGTCCTTTCTTCCCGCTTCTAAAACAAGAACACTACGTGTACCATCTGCACTTAAACGGTCGCCGAGTACAGAACCCGCACTACCGCCACCTATAATAACGATATCATATGTTTCTTTCATATTATGAGCCTCCTAGGATGTAGTAAATTCAGGATTTAAATTAATAGTAGAAGAATTCATCAGAAATTCACCTTGTGTAATTGAACTAGGTTTATTAGTTTGCTAGTTTTTCATCTTAGTTACAAAATCAATGGATCATACATGAGTTTCCCCATACCATAGTTATCAATATTATGTATCTATTAATCTATCTCATATGCAATACATAATATGATGTCTTTTACCTTTTCCAAAATGAAGTATTAGCATTAACCGTTAACATTCGTTAAGTTCGTTAAATATTTTCTTAATATACTTAATAAATTTAATATAACACAGTGATTTTTTTTTGTAAACTGAAAACCGGACTAATTCCATTCAAATACTTTTACATCTGCTCAAGAGTTGTTGATGACATGAATATGAGATTATAGAGAATATAAGGCATTGAATAATAAAGAAGAAAAGTTTTAAATCATTAAGTTATAGGAACTGCATGATGACATGATCAGACATGGTTCATAATTAAAAATAAAGGAGGTTTCTCACTATTAATGAGACACCTCCTTTCTATATCCATGCTGCTTATTTAGTTACGAATTAGATAATCGAATGCACTAAGTGCAGCAGTTGCTCCGGATCCCATAGAAATAATAATCTGGTTATATGTACTATCAGTACAATCCCCAGCGCCAAATACACCAGGAATTGAAGTAGCTCCACGCTTATCCACGAGGATTTCTCCAATTCGATTGCGCTCTAATGTTCCTTCTAACCATTCGGTGTTTGGTACAAGTCCGATTTGAACAAATACTCCTTCTATTTCAACCTTATGATCTTCATCCGTTTCCCGATCTGTATAAATAAGCCCTTTAACATTATCAGTTCCGGTAATTTCCTTTGTTGCAGCATTCGTTATCACCTTTACATTTGACAAGCTTTCTAGGCGCTTCTGAAGTACTTGATCGGCTTTAATTTCAGGTGCAAACTCAAGAACGGTAACGTGTTTTGCAATTCCAGCAAGATCAATTGCAGCTTCAATACCAGAGTTCCCTCCTCCAATAACTGCAACGTCTTTCCCTGCGTACAATGGTCCATCACAATGTGGACAATATGCTACCCCTTTGTTTTTAAATTCCTGTTCCCCAGGGACATTCACATTTCGCCAGCGTGCCCCTGTTGAAATAATGACAGATTTACTCTTTAATACAGCACCGTTTTCAAGTTCGATTTCAAATAGTTCTTTCTTTTCTAAACGCTTCGCACGCTGTAAATCCATGACGTCAATATTATATTCTTTTACATGCTCCTCAAGAGCCTGTGCAAGTTTTGGTCCCTCAGTAGCCTTCACACTAATAAAGTTTTCGATACTGAGTGTTTCGAGTACTTGACCCCCAAAACGTTCAGCAACAATTCCTGTACGAATTCCTTTACGTGCCGTATATATGGCAGCACTTGCACCTGCAGGTCCGCCACCAATAATAAGTACATCGTATGGATCTTTATCTGCAAAATCTTCAGCACTTGGACCTTCACCCATTTTTGCAAGAATCTCTTGGATAGAGATCCGTCCACCGTTCCAAAAATCTCCATTTAAGTAAACAGCTGGTACCGCTCTTATATTTCGTGTTTCTACTTCTTCCTTATGTGCAGCACCATCTATCATTGTATGGGTGATAGTAGGGTTTAGTACACTCATGATGTTAAGTGCTTGTACCACGTCAGGACAGTTGTGACAGCTTAAACTCACGAACGTCTCAAAATGGAACTCGCCTTTGATATTCTTCACTTGATCAATAATAGATTGATCAACCTTAGGTGCTCTTCCACTCACTTGTAATAGAGCTAACACAAGGGAAGTAAATTCATGACCTAAAGGAATACCAGCAAATTCAATCCCTGTATCTTCTCCAATTCTATTGACACTAAAGCTAGGAGTACGCTTTAATTCAGTTTGCTCGATTGTAATCTTAGACGACATGGATGAAATTTCGTTTACAAGTTCCAAGAGATCATTTGATACCTTATCTGAACCAGCACTTACTTTAAGAACGATATCATTTTCTAATAGTTCTAAGTATTGCTGTAACTGAGCTTTAATATCATTTTCAAGCATTCTTGTTTACACTCCTTAGATTTTACCTACAAGATCGATACTTGGCTTAAGAGTCTCGCTTCCCTCTTTCCATTTTGCTGGACAAACCTCACCAGGGTTCTTATACACATACTGTGCTGCTTTCAACTTGTCAATAAGTCCACTAGCGTCACGGCCGATGCCTTCTGCATGAACTTCAGCAACTTGAACCACACCATCTGGATCAATTATAAAAGTCCCACGATCAGCAAGTCCTTGCTCAACACGTAAAACTTCAAAGTGACTAGGAAGTGTTAATGAAGGGTCACCAATCATTGTATACGTTACTTTGCCAATGGCTTCTGATGATTCATGCCATGCTTTGTGAGTGAAGTGAGTATCAGTTGAGCAAGAATATACTTCTGCTCCTAATTCTTTTAGATTTGAATATTCATTTTGTAGGTCTTCAAGCTCTGTTGGACAAACAAAAGTAAAATCAGCTGGATAGAAACAAAGAACCGTCCATTGTCCTTTAAAATTTTCTTCAGATACCTCTAAGAAATCTCCATTTTTGTAAGCTTGTGCTTTGAATGGTTTTACTTTAGTTCCGATTACAGACATAGTAATATTCCTCCTTAAATTAACTTTAATATACTCATACATTATTTCCTGTGAAAATAATTCGTAAACAATAACCATTTTAATTATGTAATTATTTGTTATAAGGTTAGCCAAGTAATCATTTATATAACAAAACACACTCTATATCAAAATGATTGTCATAGGTAATATCTACAATGTTTCGAAGAAAAATGCGTTAAGTATATTCTTTCTTTTATAAGTTAGCCATCAATGTGTTCCTAGGGGTGCAAAAAAGCAGAAGCTCCCCATATGTCTGACCAACTCATAAGAAGCCTCAACTTTATCTTCACTCTCTAAACATTCATTATGCACACTCTCAGCAAAGAGAGTGTCTGTAAAAAGATCAACAAATTAATATAACAAAACCACTAAGAAAAAAGCCTCTCTTTACTACGAGAGAGACTTGAAACTAAAAGTTAAAGGTTCTCAGAGGTACTTCTACTTCACCTTCACCTCTGCTCTAATACGGTAATATACCAACTACCTTCTTTTATAATAGGCTTAAGTTCCTTAATTTCCATTCTTATTTGTTTAACTATCTTTTTTACCTCTGCTTCTGATGGAAGGGAATACAGATTTGATTGTGCATGAAAGAAACTATTAAATGCAGCAGAAAATTCCTTTCCGTGCCTAGAATATTTAAACGGGGTGATTATTACGATATGACCTTCTTTTTTCAACCATTTTGAGACTCTCAATAATAACTTACTTCTTTTACTAGGACTTATATAATGCATAACATTATTTAACATGATCAGGTCGTATTTTTGATTAGTTGGCTCCCACTCGTTAACGTCTGCTCGAAAAATCTCTATATTAGAGTATTCCTTACACGCCTTTTCAGCTTGCTTAACAACTTGTGGATTAAAATCCAATCCATGCATATGTACATCATCTTTATGTCTGGCTATTCGCTGTAGATACCCACCATATCCACATCCAATATCAAGGATAGAAGAAACATCTTTTTCTTTTATTATTTTTTTATAATTAGGAAATGCAATCGTTTCTATTAGCCTCGACGTTTTAGCAACTGTATCTCCATGCTTGTCATGATCAAACGTCAACTTATCTTTTGCTGTCATTAGGTCGGGGTAAGCAAGCAATGACGGAATATGTAGTTCCATCATCTCTTTCAGAAGTGCCCCTGATAAAGATCCTTTATTAGGAAAGAGTTTTAGCCTTTTAACCTGGTAGGAATTTGAAGAAGTTTTTTTTAGATGACGAATAGCAACCCCTATTTCTACCCAACTTTGTAATAAATCCTCAGGTAACCCATGTGTAGTTGCAACTTCACTCACCGTCTGTGGCTTTTTAAATGCCAGAAAAAGCTTACATTCATTTCCTACATAAGCATGCCAGGAATATAAAAAAGGGACATTTTTTTTCATCCACTTTCTTGCTTTTAAGGTCTCATACCATTCTGCTAACATGATCTACCTCCTTCATATTTCCATGGATAATCTGTTTTTTCATTAAAAAAATACCGTTTGCCATTTATACTACTTAAAGGAATTTCTCTAGCTGGAATTAAGCCGGCTTGTACTAAATAGTCAACAAATGAAAGTTTCCATAAACCTAAGCCAGATATGTTTAACATTTGTTTAAAGTGTAGCTTTGGGTCACGTTTAAGATTTTTCATCCCTCTTATACGTAGGCTCTGAAAATATTTATTTCTAAACGAATATAAATAGGCAGATTGCTTGCTCATCCTCAAAATATATTTATTTCTCTCTCTCCTAACTTTTTCATAGTCCTTTAGAGTGATTTGAGAATCTCTAGACTTGAAAATGGAATATAAGAGTTCTCCTACTATATCAGCATCTTGCATCGCAAGATTCATACCTTGACCCGCTATAGGATGAACCGTATGTGCAGCATCTCCTATAAGCGTCAATTCCTCTTCACCATATTTTTCTACATGGTAAGATATTGGGTCCATTAATTGTATCTTGGACCAGCTATTTAATGCTGGCGTGTATGGTTTTAACTCTGGAGCCAGCTCATTATACTGATCTCGTAGATCATCTAAACCTCTCTCTTTGTATAGTGGGTATTCCCCACGATTGATTAAGAATACGGTCCGCACTAGTTGATTGGGTAGTGGAAATAAACCAAGAAATTTATGAGGAGTAGTAATAATTTTACCGTTAGTAAGCTCAGATGGACGGGGAATTGTGACGGTTAAAAACTGATGGTTATATAGATACTTTTTAGGTTTTAGTCCAAGCTCATCTCTTGTCGGTGACTTTCTTCCTTCTGCCCCTATAAAATATTCTGCTGAAATCTCCACCTCCTCTTTCTCCTTTTTAACAATTGCTTTTCCGTGTTCATATCTCTGAAGTCTAGCAGGAGAAATGTAAAAGAAGTTTTCAAACTTCATAGCCTCTTGGCGAATATAATCTTTTAATTTCTCATGTGGAATCATTAACGAATAATTAATAGATGGAGATAGCTGATCATAGCTCACATTCATATTGAAAAGAGTCTCTTGATGCTCGTCCAATTCAACAAACTCTATATTATATATCTTCTTACCTTCTCTCTCTATCCTTGAAAGCAAACCAAGGTCTCTTAAAATCAGTAAGCTCTTAGGCTGAAGTAACTCGCCTTTATAAGCATGTGATTGTTTAGCTGTTTGCTCGATAACACAAACCTTAATCCCATGTTGAGCTAGTTTGTAGCCCAACAACAAACCTCCAATTCCACCACCACTAATACACACCTGATAATTTTTTAAAATGAAGATCAACTCCTTAGTAGTACTCTTTACCACATGCATTATTAAAATAAACAATTGAATGTGTCAACTTCTAAAAGGATAGGTCCTAAAGTTCACAATATAGTCTTTGATCGAATAGACGTTTTATTTAACGAATGAACATCTAGCCTAAAAGAAAAAGCTAATCCTATCTTGTTAAGAATGGATTAGCTTTTTCTTTTTTCTAGATCTATTAACTTATCTACTTTGAAGACATTATTCTGTAAAGCTGAATAACGACTAGTGGAATTAAAGCCAACATATATATGGTTCCAAATTGTGTTGCATTCAGGCTTGCAACTTCAAATACCCCCATTAGTGGTGGTGTTAATAACACCACGTGTAGCAGTATTACTCCAATGATGACAGCGTACCATAGGTATTTATTCGAAAAGATACCTATCTTAAATAATGACTGACTACTTCTAGAGTTAAATCCATGAAATAGCCGAGCTAAACATAAGGTAGCAAAGGCCATTGTACTAGCAACCATCGCATCCCCTGTTGATAAGCCGATGTGAAAGGCAAGTAAGGTTGAGATCGCGATGATGATCCCTTCAACAGAAACCCGCTTAGCAAAAGATTTGTTCAAAAGAGGAATGTTAATATCCCTAGGTTTTTCCTTCATAATGTTTTTATTGTGGGGTTCAAGGCCAATCGCTATGGCTGGTAAACTATCCGTCAGAAGGTTTATAAAAAGTAAATGTACAGCTGCAAATGGTACTGGTAAAGCGAGTATAGAAGCGTAAAGTACAGCTAAAACTCCACCTGTATTTCCGGCCAATAAAAATTTTATGGAATTTTGAATATTGGCGTAGATACTTCTACCATTTGAAATAGCTTTTACAATGGTGGAAAAGTTATCATCTGTTAGAACCATAGAAGATGCTTCTTTCGCAACCTCTGTTCCCGTTATCCCCATTGCAATACCAACGTCAGCCTGCTTCAACGCAGGTCCATCATTTACACCGTCTCCGGTCATTGCCACAACATTGCCTTTTTCCTGCCATGCTTTAACAATTCTAATCTTATGTTCTGGAGACACCCTAGCATAGACTGCAATATTAGCAACCTTTTCTTTAAGTTCTAGGTCACTCCATTTTTCAATTTCTGCTCCCTCTACTGCTTCGGTTTCATCCTTTAGAATCCCAATTTGCTTGGCAATTGCTGAAGCTGTAATCTTATGATCTCCAGTAATCATAACCGGCTTAATACCTGCCTCAATACAAGAAGCGACAGCTCCAGCCGACTCTTCTCTTGGAGGATCCATCATTGAAATTAATCCTACAAACGTTAGGTCATTCTCATCTTCAAAAGAAATTGCTTTGCCTTCTTCCACTTCCTTAAAAGCAAGCCCAAGAACACGTAAACCGCTCATTGAGAATTCCTTATTTATTTTCTCTATTTCACGTTTATGGCCTTCTGTAAAATCAACGACTCCAGCGGACGTTTCAAATCTAGATACCCTTGAAAGAAGGACATCCAATGCGCCTTTTGTAATCATTAGATTTTTGCCTTCATAACGGTTAACTGTGCTCATCATTTTTCGATCTGAATCAAAAGGCAATTCCTTAATCCTTGGGTACTCATCCCTAATCCTTAGTTCATCTAATTGGTATTTCTCACCTAGGTCTACCAATGCAATTTCAGTTGGATCACCAATTTCTTTTTTATCAGTGGTCACTGAATCATTACATAGTATTGACATGAGTAGGGTTCTTTTTTGAATCGGATTTTCTACCTGTAACTGATCATGCTCAATTACCTTTTGATCCAGATATAATTTTTGAACAGTCATCTTGTTTTGAGTTAATGTACCTGTTTTATCAGAACAGATAACAGATATACTTCCTAGACTCTCTACGGCATGAAGCTTTCTTATAATTGCATTTTCTTTTGCCATTTTCTGTGTTCCAAAAGCTAGAACAATCGTAACAATCGAGCTCAATGCCTCAGGAATCGCCGCAACTGCAAGTGCTACAGCAAACATGAACGAATCTGCAATCTCATTCCCTCTTATGATATCAATTGCGAAAATTATTATGGCAATTGCTATGATAATAACCGCAAGTTTTTTCCCAAATTGATCAAGACTTTCCTGAAGTGGAGTCTTCTTTTCCTTTGCTGACTCTAATAAGTTCGCAATTTTACCAATCTCAGTATTCATACCGGTGTTTGTTACTACGACTACACCACGCCCATATGTAACAAAGCTACCAGAGAAGACCATATTTTTTCTATCACCAATAGGGACGTCCTTTTCAGCAATTGGGGATGTTTCCTTTTCAACGCTTAGTGACTCACCTGTTAGTGAGCTTTCATTTATTTGTAGACTGTGGTTTTCAATGATTCTCCCATCTGCACTTACAAAATCACCTGCATCAAGGAAAAGAATATCGCCAACGAGGACTTCCCTAGAAGGAATTTCTACCTTTTGACCATCTCTTAGGACCTTTGCGGTCGGGGATGACAGTGCTTTTAAACTATTTAGACTCTGTTCGGCTTTAAGATGCTGAACCGTTCCTAAAATGGCATTTATGATGACCACGACTAGGATGACAATCGTACTCTCAAATTTCCCTAAAAAAGCAGAGATAATGGCTGCTGCAATTAGAATGAGGACTAAAAAATCCTTAAACTGTTCGAAAAAAACCGCAATAGCTGTTTTTCTCTTCCCTTCTGCTAACTCATTATACCCATATTGTTCACGGCGTTTTTCTATTTCGGCGGATTCCAACCCTTTTTCCGTAACCTTTAGTTCTTCTAAGACTTCATTCGATGTTTTCATGAAAAACTGGCTCATATAGTTCATGCCTCCTTTAGTAATAGGATATTTTGTAAAAAGGATAAATATCATTACTCTAAATAAAGATAATTTTCATATATATTTCTCTGTAGCTAAAAAGCAATCTTTACAGTTAATTGGAAGAACTTAAAAGAGTCTTTGCAAACTGCATCTCTTTTGTTATACCCGTTATAAGGTTGTAGTATCCTTATAATAGATAGATAGTATTTTACCTTTAAAAAAATCGAGATGCAGTGGTATCTTAAGAAAACTTTAATAAAATCAATTCAGGAAATAGACCGGTTAAATACCTGACTAGTAAGGAATCAATAGGGAAAACTGATTTATGAAGATTATAAAAGGAGGTTTTTTTATGGGTAAAGGACATGAAGTTCATGAGCATCACTCTCATCAGCATAGCCTTTCTTGTGGCCACACGAAAATCAAACATGATGATCACATTGATTATGTTCATAATGGACATCTTCACCATGAACATAATGGCCATTGGGATGAATGTAACATTCCTGTATCAAAGACAAATCCGGATGAATGTGCTCCAATGAATTGTGGATGTCATCATGATTGTGATTGTGGACATGAAATGGTTCCACATGGTGATCACATGGATTATTTAGTTAACGGTCGTCTTCATCATGTCCACGGGGACCATTGCGATGACCATGGACCTGTGGACCTTGTAACTGTTAATTAAGAAATGAATATACAGGGTTGAACGTGATCTTCATTGGAGCCGCGTTGGAAGAGGAAGGAATGAAGATATGGATAGAGACTTATTACCTAAAGATAGAAACCTACTTTGATTCGTTTTTTGACCCAGGGGACGGTGATTGTGTTGCAGAGTACAACATGATTACCGTCCCTATTTAATTTGGTGAAATAAGGAAGCCAATTATAAAGGAATTATCATGTTTCAAGTGAAGAAACTATGGTACTTTTAATTAATGCACTTATCTCATTTATTTTGGAGGCTAATAATGGATCAAGCGAAAAAACTTTATATAAAATCTATCCTTTTAATAGAAGGTATTTCATACATTTTTTTAATTCCGCTCGCAACCTATGTCGTATTCTTTCACGGGGAATTGTTAGGTGAAAAACTACAATACTCTGCGATTGGACTAGCTATTGCAGTGGTTGTTACATTTATTCACGGTTTAATTATGAGATATTATGGACTTTATAAGCCGTTCAAGCTTATTTTGTCTAATAAGACACTAAGCGAGTCGGAACGATCTCAGATTAAATTAACTCTTTTGAAGCAACCACAAAGAGAAGCTTATGGCTCAATACTAAGGTGGACATATGGAATAGCCATTGTGATTTTTTACACGAGTATGTATGTTCCAATCGAAGCCATTACGTATATTGCAGCCATTGCGGCATTCTTTCAATCTGCCTTAGTTAACTTTATTAATAACTACTTTATTACAGAAAGACTAATGTCTGAAGTATTGGAGAGTCCCACTTTATCTACTACTGTAATTGAAGCAAAGGAATACAAAGAATTTAGTCTGATCAAAAAGACAATTCTTATGGTCGTAGGAATATTCATGGCCACTTTCGTTGTGTTAACCTATTTAATATTTGAGCTATACCAGGATATGGTTCCATTAGATGAAGTTCTTTCCCATTTTGTTCCGATTACCATCGGATTAATTGCAGTGGTAATCTTATCAATCAACCTATTTAACTACTCGAATAAAAAAAGCCTAAAGAAAATTCAGGACTCCATACAAAAAATGTCTGAGGGTGACCTTTCGGTAGACCTCAGTATGATTACGATTGATGAATTAGGTAGAGTTTGTAACGATCTATATAAATTAAATGAATCACAGCGAGATATTGCACAATTTATTTATTCAGAAATCCAAAAGCTGCAAGAGCATTCGAATTCGTTAAGTGTTGGTCAGCACACCGTGTTAATAGATAAAATTCAGCTAGAAAAACTAGAGCATACGAATAACTTTTTTGAAGTAACAGATGCCCTTCATGATATCACGAAGGTATTGCAGGAATTAATTCAAATTACGAATAACGAAAGCTATATTCGTGAAGGTAAGGTAAAGCTAACAAGTGCGATTCAAGATGCAAAAAGGTTATCTGATTCCGCAGATAAAATCATTAAAAACTTAGCATCTCATGTAAATGCTACTATTGGGATTTTATATGTAGCCGATAATCATAATACGTTACGACTAACAGGAAGGTTTGCCCATTCAAATGACCATGTGGTAGAGAGCTTTCAGCTTGGGGAAGGATTAATTGGACAAGTTGCGGAAGATAAAAACTTGAAGGTAATACACGAAGTTCCTGACAATCACCTTGTCATTCATACGGGACTTCTTCAAGTGAAACCAAAAGAGATCATTATCGTACCGTGTGTATATAACGGTGAGACAAAGGCTGTCATTGTATTAGGAACACTAGATACATTTATGGACAGCCATATTGAATACTTTACTAGTATTGGAGAGTCAATTGCCTTAACAATTACTTCTCACCAAGCAAATGAAGAAAACGAGCGATTATTAGAAGAAAGTAGAAAGCTAACAGAAGAATTACAGAAACAGCAAGAAGTACTCGTTCATAACAATACAGAAATTGAGCAAATGAATAAAGAGCTTGAGCAACAAACACGTGAGCTAAGAAAATCAGAATCACTTTTAGAAACAAAACAACAAGAGCTCGAAAATATAAACGAAGAGTTAAAGGCTCAAACAATTGATGTAGAAAAACAAAGAGATGAGTTAAATGAAAAAAATGAAGAGCTTTACAGAACAAAGAAATTACTTGAAGAAAAGGCAGAGAACTTAGAAAGAGCAAATCAATATAAATCTGAGTTTTTAGCAAATATGTCCCATGAATTACGTACACCTTTAAATAGTATTATCATTCTTTCTAAGATTTTGTTCGACAATAAACAAAAGAGATTATCAGAAAAGGAAATGGAATACTCAGAAACAATCTTTAAAGCAGCTCATGATTTATTAGATTTAATTAACGAAATCTTAGATTTAGCAAAAGTAGAAGCTGGGATGATGGATGTTCATATAGAAAACGTTAACTTGCGACATTTTATTGAAGACTTAAGGATGTCTTTTAAAGAAGTGGCAGTAGCCAAAGGGGTAGAATTTATCGTTGATCTAGAAGAGGGTCTACCTTCAAATCTACTTACTGATTCCCAGAGACTGAAACAAATCATTAAAAACCTATTGTCGAATGCATTTAAGTTTACACACGCGGGGTCCGTTTCTGTACAGGTATATAAGAAGGATATGGACAGCATTGCGTTCTCTGTCCGTGACACAGGAATTGGTATTCCAGAGGATAAACAGGGATTAATTTTTAAGGAGTTCAGTCAAGTAGATGGGACGACCAACCGTAAATACGGAGGTACAGGCTTAGGTTTATCGATCTCTGATAAATTTGCCAAGCTTTTAGGTGGAGAGATTCAAGTAACTAGTAAAGTAAACCAAGGAAGTGCCTTCACCCTTGTGATCCCTGAAAATAGAGAGAACAAAGCAAAATCGTCGTTCGTTACGCCTCTTCCTACTCAAAAGACTGTTGTAACTGAAAATGAAACGCCAATAGAGACGGTGAGAAATAAACTATTGCTAATCATTGATGACGACCCAAATTTTGTAAAGGTCATTAGTGATATGGCGAAAAAGAAAGGCTTTAAATGCATCAGCTCTCTTGAAGGTGAAAAAGGAATAGAACTGGCTAGAAACTTTACACCAGATGCGATTATTCTTGATATTAAACTCCCTGGCATTGACGGGTGGGAGGTTATGAAACAACTCAATGAGAATGAGAAAACTAGAAAGATCCCTGTTCACTTCGTGTCTTCTATGGACTCACCTGGTAAGGGTTTTGAAAATGGGGCTATTGGTTATATCACAAAACCGGTCACCGCTCAAAAATCTGAGACCCTTTTTGAAAAAATTATGACCAGCATAAAAGGAAAATCCGAAGGGGATAAGCTAGTGCTTCATCTTTATGACTCATTAAAAGACCAGTCACTTAGTAAGCAGCTAGCGCAAGAAAACATTTCGTTTATTAGTACAAGCAGTTTAAAAGAAGCCTCTGAGCTCGTTCAACAGCAAAAGATAGGTAGTATTTTACTAGATAATCTGCTTGATCAAGAAGAAGTCATTCGTTTTATAAAAAGGATGAAAAGGGATTCTAATACTTCCTATATACCTGTTATATCATTCAGCAAAGAAATGATGTCTTCTAAAGAAGAAGAACTAAGAAAATATGTAGATAGTATCATCATTCAAAGTGACCAATCGTCAAAGAGATTAATGAACGAGATTAACCTATTTTTGCATCACATTGAAGATAAAGCCTTAAAAACAAGTGAAGCAAAACAAAAGTATACGAGCCAAGGGGCATTACTGGCTAATAAAACCATCCTCGTTGTCGATGATGATATGAGAAATGTGTTTGCCTTAACAAGTGTGTTAGAGAGCCATAATATGAATGTAATCGTAGGTAGAAATGGAAAGGATGGTATCCAAAAATTAAAAGAGAGCTCACCTATCGATATGATTTTAATGGATATTATGATGCCTGAAATGGATGGATATGAAACGATGAGACACATCCGTTCCTATCAAGCATACGAAAAACTACCAATTATTGCTCTTACAGCAAAGGCCATGAAAGGTGACAGACAAAAATGCTTAGATGCCGGTGCAAATGATTATATGGCAAAGCCAGTTGATACGGATCAACTTCTTTCCTTAATGAAGGTGTGGCTACAACGATGAATAAGTATGATTTGAATATGTCAGAAAACGAAAAAATCGAAATTCATTTATTGCTAGAAGCCATTCATATAAAGTACGGTTATGACTTCAGGAAGTATTCCAATACCCATGTCTTTCGACGTATTCATGAAATTATAGAAAAGACAAACTGTCAGAGTGTATCAGAGCTTCAATATAAAGTGCTATATGACTCAGATACGTTTTTGATCTTTCTAAAATATCTTTCCATTAATGTGACGGAGATGTTCAGAAATCCTCCATTCTACAAGAGTATAAGAAATGAGATCGTACCAGTTTTAAAAACCTATCCTTTTATAAAAATATGGTCTGCTGGCTGCTCCACAGGTGAAGAAGTGTATTCACTAGCGATTCTTTTACACGAAGAAGGTTTATTAGATCGTACGATTATTTATGGCACCGATATAAATGAAGGTGTACTAATAAAAGCCAGAGAAGGAATTTATCCCGCTAACATGATAGAGAAATTTAGTGAGAATTATCAAAATGCCGGAGGAAAAGGGCATTTTGATGATTACTTCACGGTGAAATATAATTATGCAAGTGTGAAAAATGAACTCAAGAAAAACATTGTGTTCGCAGGACATAACCTAGTGACTGATCATGTTTTTGGAGAGATGAATTTAATTACATGTCGAAATGTTTTTATCTATTTTGAACAAGAGCTTCAGGACCATGCGATTAAGCTATTTTCAGATAGCTTGTGTACGGGGGGATTTCTTGGACTCGGTTCAAAAGAGGATATGCGGTTCTCCACATACCATAATTTATTTCAAACGATTAATGAACGAAATCGATTGTATCAAAAAAAGTTTATGTAACAACATGGATTAGGCGGTGAATATTGATTTTATGTTTGCTAAAAGTAAATGTAACATACTAGTTGTAGATGACCTTAAAGAAAATATTACTGCGATGGAAGCCCTCTTAGAGGATTTAGATATCAATCTACTAAAAGCTGATTCAGGGAATGAAGCATTAAGTATCATGCTCGAGCACGAAATTGCATTAGTTCTCCTAGATGTACAAATGCCGGAAATGGATGGTTTTGAAGTCGCTGAAATTATGAAAAGTAGTGAACGTACAAAATATATCCCAATTATTTTTGTAACTGCAATCAGCAAAGAAGACAAATATATTTTTAAAGCTTACGATGCGGGTGCAGTAGACTATTTGATGAAACCGATCATCCCTGAAATTCTCATTAGCAAAGTTCGAGTATTTATTCAATTACACGAGCAAAAGCAGAAAATTGTCCAACAGACACTAGCATTGGAAGAGGCAAATCTGAAGTTAGAAAACTTGTCCTATATAGATGGTTTAACACAAATACCAAACCGAAGAAAGTTTAACGAGCATTTCGAAAAGGAATGGAAGAGTGCCATGAGAGAGGGAGACTCGATTACGGTCATTTTAATCGATATTGACTTCTTTAAAAACTATAATGATTACTATGGTCATACTGAAGGAGATGAATGTCTAAAACAAGTAGCAATGGCGTTAGCTTCAGCTGTTGGGCGACCAAGGGACATGGTAGCAAGATATGGCGGAGAAGAATTTATTGCCATCCTGCCTCATACGACAAGTACTGATGCAGGAACGGTAGTGAATAAAATGATGCAATTAATCAGAAGACTAAAAATTAAACATAAACAGTCCACAATTAGTGACTATATCACCATTAGTGGAGGTATAGCAACGGTTATTCCCTCTATTGATATGAGTATGGAACACTTGATTGTTAAAGCAGATAAGGCCTTATACAAAGCAAAAGAACAGGGAAGAAATCAGATTATATCTTATGCGAATGCTGTCTGTATGGCATGATAAATACACAATAAACCATTAAAAGAGGCATCTCAAAAAGTTCAGTGAACTCATGAGATGCCTCCGTTTATTTGTATTCAAAAGCCCTTACACAGAAAGTCTGTAAGCGGATTCGGACTAAAACTGCGACGTCCTGTTGTAACGTCCTGAGTGACCAATTAACTATTGGCCCTACATCAATTCCGCCCGTAAGGTGAGAGTGTGTAATATCTTTAACATTGTGTACGTAGAGTGCGGAAAATCAGGGTTTTGTTAAATTTTCACTGTAATATATTTAACGGGTTTTAACATTTTTTCATTGGATTGCGTTAGCATAATGTTAGCATTCTAATTGTCACCGGGTAAAAGAAGTCTAGTACTTTTAGGGTTATTCCTAAATTATCTATGGTGCTTATATACCCCTTTGACAATAAGTATTACTAAAACCTACTCAAATGACAAAAACAACACAAAAAACTACAAACTAGTACTTCCAAAGACAATCAAATCAAAACGTAAAATTGTAGTGGATGACGTTGTTATTAACCTGCTAAAAAAACATAAAAAAGAACAAGAGAAATTAATAACTAAATTTGGAGACTCCTATCGTGACAGAGGCTATATATTTGCAAATTTTAACCGCTATCCCGGCTATCCTATTCTCACAAAACTTGTTAGAACTAGAATGGCTAGAATTTTAAAACACCTAGAAATTCAGTCAAAAAAGTATAATCCCCATTCTTTACGCCATACACACACATCCCTTCTTGCTGAAGCAGGCGTGGATATAGAAGAGATCATGGAACGTTTAGGCCATAGTGATGAGAAGACAACTAGAACAATTTATCTTCATGTAACATCTGAAATGAAGAGGAAAGCTTCTGATTTGTTTAGTAGCCTAATGCGAAAACAGAGAGAAAAGAAAGATTAAGAGCAAAATGAGCGTATTTTGCTCTCTTTTGTATTTAACCAACTTCTGCCAGAGCAATTTTTTCGATATATTTTTAGTATATTTCTAAGATAATCAATTCTCCCCAATCAATCTCTCAATAGTCTCTGATACATCTTGTAAAATTATAGTCCATTTCTCCTTTAGAGTTTTACTCAATCCAATATTGAACCTTATCTCATTAGGCTCCACTCCTATAAGATAACCCTTTATAGATTCTCTCTGTAGGTACAATAGTTGAAACAGATGAAAATTATGTGGGGAAATATCTAATTCTTGGTGTTGATGCAATTCAGCTAGTGGATAAACCGAAATTTCCCCTGGTGTGTCTCCTGAGAATACTGCATCCACAATAATGACAAGGGTAGCTTCCATTATTTTCTCCATGCAATAATCAATATCCGATTCCCCAATTAAAAAAGAACTATTTGATGTTCGATTTTGCATAGATAGTTCCTCAATTAAATAAATACCAATCCCATCATCCATCATAAGTCGATTGCCAATACCTAAAACAATTATTTTCTCCATTAAAACACCTTTATTGTTTTCACTTGATTTCCCGGAGTGTATACATGAGTCGCACATGACATACATGGATCAAATGAACGAAGAATCCTTCCAATTTCTGCAGGTTTATCTGAATTTTGGATTGGTGTACCGATTAATGCTTCTTCGGCAGTTCCTCTATAGCCGTTTTCATCACGAGTCGAAAAATCCCATGTGGAAGGAGTAATAATTTGATAAAATGAGATCTTCTTATCTGCAATCTTAAGCCAATGACCTAAGGCACCTCTCGTCGTATCGACTAGCCCCCTTCCAAATGCAGATTCCGGAAGTTCATATTTTTTTTGCACATCTACTCCCGGTATGATTTGCTGGAGTAATACTTTCATTATCTCTGCAATTTTCTTTGCTTCTAGGGCTCTAGCAATCGTTCGATCCATTGCAGAAATGCCATTATTATATAATCCACTTAATGTTAATCTTGCCAACGGCCCAACCTCAAAAGGAAGCCCATTGTATCTTGGGGCTTTTACCCATGAATAGGCATCTTTCTTATCCATATTTGGCTCTGGTACAATTTCACTTGGTGAATACGTATTTTCCATTGATGTAAAATACGAGTAATCAATTTTTTCTTGTATATTATTTTCATCAAACTCCTCTAATCCATTAGCTGTCGATACAAGTGGATCAACATATAATGTACCTAGCTCTTTGTAATTGTCAAAAGATCCATACGAGAGTAAGTTCCCGTACCCACTACCTAATTGAAAGTATTCTTGATAATATCGAGCAATGTCATATACGTCTGGAATCATTTTTTCATCAATAAACGTGGATACTTTCTGTAAAATTGAATCCAAATGTACAACCTTTTCTGCTGTTGCCTGAGTCGTAATTCCACCGATAAAGACTCCATGATTATGAGGGGCTTTTCCTCCTAGAACGGCTAACATTTGATGAGCAAGTCTACTGATTGTAAGAGATTCAAAGTAATGCTTGGCAATCCGATCATTCATCTCCTTTGGCAATCGGAAATCTTCATGATCTGTTTGAAATAATGGATTTTGATCAATTTTCACGAAATCAGGAACTGTATATTGATAAAAATGGCGAATATGATTTTGAAGGAACTCACAGCAATGGATAATATCTCTTAAATACTTCCCTTGTTCCATTGGCTCAATATTCAAGGCATCCTCTAATGCTAAAGAAGATGCCATCGAGTGTGCGGCTGAGCAAATTCCACATATACGTTGGGTAAAATATACGGAATCAAATGGACTTCTTCCAATTAACATTTGTTCAAAACCTCTAAATAAATTTCCTTTTGTTTTGGCATCTACCACTTGATTATTTTCTACCGTCACATCAATTTCCATAAAGCCACTAATTCGTGTTAATGGGTTAATCACAATTCGTTTACTCATCCTTCACCACCCTTGTTGTGTCATAGCTAATAAATGGTGCCATTGCATCTGGAAAACCAAATTGGGCACAGCCAATGCATGGAGTATTATCACCGATTGGCCAATTGACATGACCATTCCATTGTCTAGTTGGACAATCAATTCTTGTTACTGGACCCCGGCATCCAAGCTTAAATAAACATGTTTTATCTCCTAATTTTTCAGCAAAAATTCCTCGGTCAAAAAACGGTCTTCTTGGGCATCGATCATGAATGAGGGTACTATAAAACATAAGTGGACGACCTAAATTATCTGTTTCAGGTTCTCCATAAAGGATAAGGTGAGCGAGTGTTCCTAAAAACCAGTCTGGATGAACAGGACAACCCGGTAGTTTAATCATCTTCTTCTCTGGAAGAACTGTTTGTAAACCTACTGACTCTGATGGATTGGGTTTAGCGGCAGAAACGCCCCCATGTGTTGCACATGCACCGACAGCTAAAATGCTTGATGCTTTTTCTCCAAGCATTTTGGCTGCTTGAAGACCTGTAAGTGGGGCTCCATTCCAGCTACCGATAATATTGTAGAGTCCATTATTTTTTAATGCGACCGCTCCCTCAACAGCCAAAATGTAATCTTCATCTAAAGCATTCATTAGTTTGTTAACAGCTTGTTCTCCTTCGGCTGCCATTAGACTATTACTGTAACGGAGATTAACCATTGAATTTAATGTATATTCAATATCAGGATTGTCGCCATTTAACAATGAAATTATATTTCCAGAGCACCCATTTAATTCTAAGTATACTAAGTTCCTTTTCTTAATTAGTCCTCTATCTATATTGCTAATAACTGTTTTGGTAAGTCTTTCAGCAATTGCCTCATTCGTTAATGACTCTGGTGGTAGTATCGGCTGGCTCATTAAACTAACCTCCCTACAACTGGTAACATCGTTAAAATGGATTGTTGCCCGGCATGACAGGAAGCGAATTCTTGTGTATAGTCCTTTCCTGCAATCAAACCAAAATGGGTCGCTGCTGCCCATGCTCGATTGTTCGTCACATCATAAACGACTCCATTTACAGAAACATAAGCAGGTCTACCATTTTTCCCATCAAATTTTGTTAATTCTTCTATTGTAAAAGTTCGTTGATTGTTCGGTAGGGTTTGCTGATTTGGCAATGGAGTAATGGGTGGGATTTGTGGTTGATTTGGATTTGGTTGTAGCATTTGTACTGGTGTCAAATGTTTTGTTGCTTGATTAGCCAACAGCTCACTTAGAAAATGAATGGAAGAAAGTGCATCCCATAAGCGTTGTAAAATTTGTTGTTTCATATAGTGATCACTCGTTCTAGAAAGTGTATATAAATCATGGCGTGCTTGAGTAATAAGGTGATTCAGCTGTAATCTGATTAACTCTGTGTTGTTCATGACTTCCTCTCCTTAACGCAGATTCCTCATATCCTATGCGTCAACCCATGAAAAATTAACATATTCTTGGCAAAAGCATTCCAGAGAGTCGTTGTAACCTGCGAGTGGTACCAAAAGGAGTCTTTAATAACAGTTTTCCTGAGCCCTTTGTAGAGACTTGACCTATCACACTAGTATTTCTTCCAAATTCATTTTGTCTCATGATGTCTATAGCTTTTTCTACAAAGTTTGAGTCTACAATGATCACTACTTTTCCCTCATTCGCGATATAAAGAGGATCAAACCCTAAAATATCACATGCTCCCTGAACATCCCTCCGGACAGGAATAGAAGCTTCTTCTAGTTCAATCGTTACTTGGAAGTCTTCACATATCTCGACAAGAGTAGTAGCTAAACCACCTCTTGTAGGATCTCTCATGATCCGAATACCATCAACTTCATTTGTAAGCTCACCAATAAGATGATTTAGTGACGCACAATCACTTTTAACATCTGTCATCAACCCTAGCTCATTTCGAGCACTAACTATTGAAATACCATGATCTCCTATTGTTCCACTAATGATGACAGCATCACCATTTTTCATCCATTCTGGTTTCGGACGGTTCTTCTCATTCATCTCCCCAATGCCTGTTGTATTAATAAATATGCCATCTACACTACCCTTTTCGACTACTTTTGTATCTCCAGCAATAATATGAACACCCGCTTGGCTTGCTTCTTCTGCCATACTTTGGACAATACTCTTTAAGTTTTGGACAGCAAACCCTTCTTCAAGAATGAATCCTGCTGTTATAAAACGTGGGATAGCTCCACTAACAGCTAGATCATTTACTGTCCCCGTTATCGCAAGCTTCCCAATGTTACCTCCAGGAAAGAAGATAGGCTTTACAACAAAACTATCCGTTGTCACGGCCATATTATTTTGTAGACTTGGTAGAATAGCTGAATCTAATTTCGTTTGTATTTCATGACCAAAAGACTTAACGAAGACATCTTGAATAAGTTGGTGAGTAAGTTCACCACCCTCTCCATGAGCCAAGCCAATTTTCTGTTTCAAGTCTATTCCCCTCTCATGTATTGATAATGAGCCGCACAAGTTCCTTCCGTTGAAACCATACAAGGTCCAATTGGGTTAGTTGGTGTACACCCTTTATTAAACAAAACGCACTCTTCAGGAGTGACTAATCCTCTTATAATTTCACCACAACGACATTTTGTTTTTCTCGGCTCTCCTACAGATACTTTAAACTTTTTCCTAGCATCAAATTGGGCGTATTCTTCTTTAAGGACAAGCCCACTGTTCGAAATCGTACTCATTCCTCTCCAATCCTCATCATATGGTTGTAAATATTGCTCTAGTAATTTTTGAGCAAGAAGATTACCTTCATCCTTTACAACATATGTATAGTTATTTAATACATCACGCTTATTCTCAAGTAGAAGCTGTAGTAATTTATATATGCCACTTAGTAATTCAACAGATTCAAATCCTGTAATAACACCAGAGATTTGATAATCCTCTACTAAAAACTCAAAGCTCCTCTTACCTAATACGACCGAAACATGACCAGGTAAAATAAAGCCATCTAGTTTCACCTCTCCTGATTCGAGAAGGGCTCTCATTACTGGCTCTACTAATTTAGTTGTCATCCATATACTATAATTCTTCAATTCTTTTCTTTCTGCTTCACGAATGGCAAGGGTTAAAATTGGAATCGTCGTTTCAAACCCAATCCCTAAGAAAATCACTTCTTTATCAGGATTTTCCTCTGCAATTTTTACACTATCTAATGGCGAATAGATCACTCGAATGTCTTTACCATCCGTTTTTGATTTCATAAGACTATCCCGAGATCCAGGTACACGCATCATATCGCCAAATGTACATAGGATCCTATTGGACCCTTCCGCTAACTGAATCATGCTATCAATTGATTTTTGGTCTGTCACACACACGGGACATCCGGGACCAGCAATCAGCTTAACATAATCTTTTAATCTAGTTTTTATACCTGACTTTGCAAAAGCCATCGTATGCGATCCACACACTTCCATTAATACTGGTATTCTTCCATGTACCTTTTTAAATTTGTCTGCTACTTCCATCACTGCTTCTAGTGACTGACGAGCTAAAACCGGATCAGAAAAGGCTTCCATCCTTTCCATTTAAAACATTCCTCCATTCTTCAATGCTTTCATGAGCATATTTTTCGTCTACTACTGTCATCGCCTGTCCAGCATGAAGCAATACATAGTCACCTTCCTTTACATCCGGAACAAATAAAATACCTACATACATTCTAGAACCCATCACATCCACTAGAGCTGCCTCATCCTCAATCTTTATTACCTTTGCTGGTACTCCTAAGCACAAAGCTATACACCACCTTACTTTTTATCAATAAAATGAGAAGCTATAATGATTTGTCCTAATGATAACCCACCATCATGACAGGGTACGTTTTTATGTGTTTTAACGACAAAACCTTTACCTTGAAACTTTGCTTTGATCTCTTTCGTTAAATAAATATTTTGAAACGTGCCTCCAGACAACATAACCGTCCTGTTCATATGTGGTTTTAATTCTACTAATCTTGTTATCATCTCTACACAGCATGAAACAATTGTTTGATGAAAAGTTTGAATGATTTTGGTGATACAACGATTGTTTAATTTATCTTGGATGATTTGATAGATCATCGGGGAAAGGTTAAGTTGAAGCAAATTCTCTTTATTTGTTTTTATTTGAAATGGATAAATCTGTTCTGAATGTTCCATTTCATTTATCATTTGATCTGATAATGTAATAGCTGCTTCTCCTTCATAGGAGGAAGATAAACAAATACCTAAAATAGCACTAACCACATCAAATACTCTTCCACATGTACCCGCCATTGGTATATGAATTTGTTTTTCAATCATCCTCTTTATGATGTTGATTTCATTTTCTTTTTCAGGAAATAGTTTTATTGCCATTGCTATCCCCTCTTCTTGCCAATAATAGTGCAACATTCCAACTGCATTTCTCCATGTTTCTTTGACAGCTTTTTCTCCACCTGGAAGCGGAGTATATTCCAAATGACCAAGACGCTCAAAGGACTGAGCGTTGCCGTATAAAAACTCAAAACCCCAAAGGTTTCCATCATCTCCATACCCTGTTCCATCTAAAATAATTCCGATACAAGGATCTGCTATCCCGTTATCCTCCATACAGGATACAAGATGCGCATGGTGATGCTGAATAGGTATAACGTTACAATCATATTCTTTTACAAGTGTTGCTGATGCGTACAGAGGATGTTTATCAACTGCTATATGTTTCACTTCTACATCTAACCATGTTTGATAGTGATGTAGTTGGTTCTTAAAAAATTGAATCATTTCTTCATTTTCAAGGTCACCAATATGAGCACTAATCACGATGTCCTGTTGCTTTCCAATTGCAAATGTATTTTTTTGATTTCCTCCAAAAGCAATGATTCCATCAACTTCTGATTTTGTTTGAAAAGGGTCTGGCACAAACCCTCTGGCTCGTCTAAAATACAGCATATTTTCATGACTAAACTGTACAACAGAATCATCAATCGGAAGGTAAATATCACGGTTATGAGTTAATATATAATCACATAATCGTTCAAGAGCGTGTAAAGATTCATCTTTGTATAGGATCGGTAATCCTGAAGGGTTTGCACTGGTCATAACCATACATTCCAGACTACTTGTTTTAAATAATCTATGATGTAATGGTGTATAAGGTAGCATGATCCCAACCGTTGATAATCCTGGTGATAGCATTTCCGGAAGATTACATTCCTTTCTTTTCTGTAACACTACGATAGGCATTACTGAACTAGTTAGCATTTCCACTTCTTCTTTAGATAAATAACAATACTTTTTTACAACTTCTAGATCTCTTACCATAATTGCCAGTGGTCTGCTAGGGCGGTTCTTTCTTATTCTTATTTCTTCTACAGCCCTCTCTTGTAGAGCATCACACGCTATATGAAAACCGCCGATTCCTTTTATTCCAATAATATGTCCACTGCTAATGAGTTCACCTGTTTCTATAAGTGCTTCCTCGTCTTGAGTTACCAATTCTCCCTTTGTGTTGTTTAGAGAAATGGTTGGCCCACAAAGAGAACAACATATAGGCTGTGCATGATGTCTCCGGTTCAAGGGGTTTTCATATTCTTCATAGCACTGTTTACACATCATAAATTCACTCATCGTTGTATTTGGTCGATCATAAGGTAAAGACTGAATGATCGTATAGCGTGGACCACATTGTGTACAGTTAATAAAAGGATAATTATATCGCCGATTAAAAGGATCGTTCATTTCTTCCAAACACAACTCACAAATGGCTGCATCAGCTGATACCCAAGGTAAGGAGTAAGCCTCTATTTTCTTGCTTAGAATGATTGTAAATTCTTCAGAATAGACAGGTGGAATTTCATTTACGGTTATATTTTTGATTTTTGATAGCGGCGGTGGAGAATCCTTTAGTTCTTTTAAGGCTCTTACTAGATTCTCTTTCTCTCCTTCCATGATTAAAATGACATGATCAAGATTATTCTGAACGGTTCCAGTTAAATGAAACTTTTTGGCAAGAGAATATACAAATGGTCGAAAGCCCACCCCTTGTACCCTTCCTGTTACCATAATACTTAGTGCTTTATACATCGAATATACGCTTCCTTTATCCAATCGATCCAACCTTCAAGACCTTCGCCTGTTTTTGCAGACAAAACTTTCATCTGTGCGCTTGGATTAATAGATTCTAAGTCCTTTTTTGCTTCTTCCACATTAAATGAGACAAATGGGAGAAGATCGACCTTATTAATTAGTGTTAGATCAGTTCGCCTGAACATAACTGGATATTTCGGGATTTTATCATTTCCTTCTGGAACACTTAATATTACGACTTTATGATCTTGTCCTAAATCATAACCGGATGGACATACTAGATTCCCTATGTTCTCAATAAAGAGAATATCAATATCTCCTAATTCGAATTCTGGTAATGTTTTAGCAATCATCCTTGCGTCTAGATGACAGCCCCCAACTGTATTAATCTGAATGGTTTGTATCCCTAAAGATCGCAAACGTTCCGCATCCCGCTCTGTAGCTAAGTCACCTTCTATTACTGCAATTTTAAAATCATGACGCAATGCTTTTATTGTTTGTTCTAGAAGAGTGGTTTTCCCAGCACCAGGAGAACTCATAATGTTAATGACCAATGTATTATTCATCTTAAATGTTCCTCTATTATAAGTAGCAGCTAAGTTATTATCCTTTAACACATCTGCTTCTAGCTTAATTTTCATTGTATTCATCACATCCTTCATAAGATTCAACTCTGAAAGTTTCACCACTTATAAGTAAACTGCTAGGAAGTTCACACTCTGGACATAGTGCAATCTTATAGTCAGGATAGAATTCACATTTGCATGTTTGGCATCGTGCTTTTGCCACTTCACGTATAATATGTAACTTTGTATCTTCATCAATTACACTGCATTGCTGTTTTTGGAAATACATAAACGCTAACTCTAGTGCATCAGGCAGTACATTGGATAATTCACCAACAATTACTTCAATCTTATTCACTTTTTTAAACCCTCTTGCAGTTGCATCTTCCGAAACTAATTGAATAATTTCTGACATTAGTGACATTTCATGCATTCCTATCACCATCCATGTTATCCCTCATAATAATTTATGATTGTCTTTATGAAAAAGACCTGCAAGCCATTAACATTTGAATGATATGCTGTGCAGAAATTCAAACTTGGTTGGTGACTAGAAACCTTATCTTTCAATAATGATATATAGGTAAATTAAAAAAATTCCCCACACGTCTTATGCTGTTGGGGAGTTTCTTTATATTGATCTATGTGAGAAATTTCAAAGATCTGCTTTTGCTAGAATGTGCAAAAGCTTGAATATATTTACCGTTTCTTCATTAATCCTCATCTTTAAAATCGTATGTCATTTGTTCCAATATGCTTTTGCTTCTTCTTCAAGTACTTTCAATCTTTTATAATAATCGGGAAATTCGCTGAGATGAGCTAATGCAATTTTCCCAGTAGTAATAGGATCATCCGCAGTTACATTTGTCTGATTATATTTCCTTCCATGTTCAAGTTCAGTATTGACTCCTATCCAAAACTCGTTTAAATCAAATTTAGTCTTTCTAAAGTCAATATCTAATAGCAAAGCTATTGCTGCTGCTTCCTCTTTAGTAAAGCTTGTTTTAGTGTTGTTCGAATTAGGCACTCTATTAGTATCAGGTCTAAACATAACAGGATCTTTATTAAAGGTACTATTGAAAGTTCCTTGAGTAAAGTACATTCCGTAGTTTGGGTAACTCCTATATGGATACATATGATAAGGATTGTATTTATACAAAGAAATCACTCCTATAAATATAGTCACCTCCAATATATGTTATTAATCCCTTAATGAGCATGTATTGTAAAAGTAACTTTAATTATGACTAGGAGATATGAACTAACAAAGAAGGGGTTCACCAGCTGGCAAACCACAACATTTTTTGAATTAGTTCTTTCTAATAAATATACGCCTTTACTTTATTTCTACATATTCTTGCTTTGTTGAAGAAGTTTGGATTCCCCTGTACGTTCCCATTCTTCTACTGTTTCATATGCCTTTTCAGGAGAATACCCTTTACCTACAAGAACTCCCATTAGAATAAATTCTTGAAGAATATGTGTAACATTTATTCCTCTTTTAACATCCTCTAATCCTTCATTTACCAGGAATTCCGTGTATCTTATCCAATCATCAGGAGTCCTACCAAAAATAACTGTATTTCCATTGATATGACTTTGACCCTCTTCCGCAGCCATTGCATCAGTTTTCGTTACATGAACTGTCCCAAATGGATGGTTAGGAGGAGCATAAATCGAGTAAAGTTTTAGTGGAGTACTTCCTGTATTGGTTAGGTTATGCCAAGTTCCAGCAGGTATCACGATTGCTGAGTCATCATAGACATACCTTTGAAAGCTTAAGTTGTCTTTAGTTTTTCCCATTTGAACAATTCCTCGCCCTTGTTCTAAACGTAAGAATTGGTCAACATCAGGATGCATTTCTAAACCAATGTCTTCCCCCGGATTTAAACTCATTAAAGTTATTTGAAATTGTGCCCCAGTCCATAAAGCAGTACGAAATGTATTGTTTTGTTTTGTGGCCTCATTAATATTTATGACAAATGGGTTTGGTCCATAGTCTGTTAACATGTTGGAAGACCTACCTGGATAATATCCGTTTATATGATGATGAGTCCAATTTATTGACTGATTGTAATAATGATATTTTGGAACATAATTAGGATATTGGTATGCATTCATATATGGATCATTGTACATTTTCTTCAATCCCTTCTTACTTTATGAATTTATCGTATTCACTTATTAGGGAAAGGTACATTGTCACTTAATATTTGAATTTAAAATTAACAAAACAATTTTAATAGGTTTATAACACTAAGCAAAAGAGACAAACTGATATAAATAAAAAACCGTTCTGTTGAGGCTGAAAAAATGTAAATTAGCACTTGAATTAACAGTCAAATACAGAATGAAAAAAGCCGTTGATTTCACACCAGAAATCACGGCTCTTTTCTTTGGTCAGATAAGATTTTTCTCTTATATTAAACTCGAGCATTTATTGAATAGTATCCTTGTACTGCGCAGCAAAAAGATCCTGTTAAAAATGACAGGTCTTGTTCAATTTAAGCCCCTGTTATTTAAACAACTTCTTGCGCTAACAAAGGGAGTTTAGTTGAAGAAGAAAAATCTATTCTTTGTAGAAAAGCACTTAATGTTGATAAGATAATATGAAATCATATTACGACTAAAACGCAAACATTTTAGTGTGATTTTCTATACATTTCTTGAATCCATAAGAATGCATCTGTTATCAATTTTGCAATTATTGCTATTAATGCATAATTAATAAATCGAAATAGGTAGTTTACATCTCCATACAATTTAAATAAACCCATAGAGACTATAATCGGCTCAAAAACAAATGAAAAAAACATGGTGAAAATTAACGCGTATAAGTAATAATTTTTTTTCTTATTTAAAGACCACTGGTAAATTAACATTAAGGTTACGGGGACTAGGCTTGCATCTATAGAGAAGCTAGGTATTGAAGGAAATAGATGAATTGGATAGTGCCACATTCCCATATTAATCCCTAGCAAGTTAATATAAAAAGAAATTACGTGACAGCTATAACCAAAAAAGCCGATTAAAAATATTTTACTCTTATCAATTTTTAGGAATAAGACTAGTAATGGTACCAAAAGCAGAGCAACCATAAACCAATATTCCAAGGTCGTATAGAGTGAGAAGTCTATCCAATAATCCATTAACGCTTCTGTGGAATCTTTTCTCATTTTTACTATCTGATCAAACTGATCGATACGTGAATCTAACAACGGAAATCATCCTTTATATTTATCAATATTTATAAGATTTCCATTGCATGATATAAATATCCATATTAACCATTAGTTCTTACGTTCAATTAGTAATTGTCTCCACTATATAAGTTAGGAAAGACAACAAAATGTTAGAGTATATTAGGCATATAAGATTTTCAACTAAATGTGGGTTTTTTATTGTTCCACAATCATACTTACTTCAGTAGCAGGAAAGGACTCCTGTTATAAATGAGAAATATATATCAACAAAGGAACCCTGTAGTTCAATTAGAAAGTATCACTCATCTAACATCGACTATCTTACATTCATATCTATATAAGCATTTTAAGCTGACCATTTCGCTTTTCCATTTTTAATCCCTGCCACCCTTGATGAGTGGAAAATATAAAAAAGCCTACCAACAACTAGTTAGAATGCAAGGGAAATAGTTAATCTTTTAATTTCTTAGGTAATTTATTCACTATGTATTGAGTTTGAATTGTAGAATATATGACTCCTAACAGAGTCAATATTACTCCACTGACTAAAGAAGCTTTCTTCTGCTTATTGAGAGAATATCGTGTGAAGAGATAGTGAGTTACTGTACAAACATCAATGCAGTAAATGGAAAAACAAAAAATGTGTATGCCATTTCCAATAGGGTATAATTAAACCATTTTATATCAGGGGAGAGTCTCCATAACCAATGCGATGCACATAAGAAATTATACGTTAAATTACCAATTGCAATATATTGCATCGTTGGATAAAACTCTCTCCAGTTCTTATAATCCTTTCTTACCCAAGCGGCTATTATGCTAATAATTGAAAGAATAATATGCATTCAAAAAAACTTCCCTTATATTTTTTCTTATTCTTAGCAAAACAATAAAATTAAAACTGGATTTCTACTTTTTAACATTAATGCTCATTAACTTTAGTACATTGCTTTACAAAGTCACCTAAATTAAAAATTATTTACTGCGCAGTATTTACTCAAAAAGAAAAGGCGACCACTTTAAAAGCAATCGTCTCTTGATGGTTAATCTATTACCAGTATCCTTGTACTGTACAGCAAATGGATCTGTTTCTTTCGTCTTTCTTCTTTTCCTTAATAAAATTAAAATTTAGAGGCAAAATTAATTTATCAGTATTTAAAGTAGGAGGGCACAAATGGCATCTCATTCTAAAATAAAGCTAACATCAGCAGAGATTGCAACTCTTTGGACTACTTATCAAAACGATACTTTATCCATATGTATAACTGAATATTTTTTAGCAAAAAACGAGGATTCTGATATTAAACCTATTATCCAAATGGCGAGAACACTCTCTGAGCAAAACATTGGGTTTGTTACTCAAGTGTTTAATACTGAGAATTTCCCTATACCAGTTGGTTTTTCTAAGGAAAAAGATGTGTTTCCCAATGTTCCCCGAATATATGAAGATACATTCTTTTTATTGTTTTTAAGACAAATGGCTAGGGTAGGAATGGTAACTTATAGTAGTGCATTATCATTAGCAGTTCGAGAAGACGTAGTTGGGTTCTTTCAAGATTGTCTAGTTTCTGCAAGTAATTTATACAAGAAAACAACTGAGATCTCCTTACAAAAAGGAGTTTTAGTAAGACCTCCATATATATCTTACCCAGAAAAAGTTGAATTTGTAGAGGGGAAGGAATACTTAAGTGCCAGTTTAAACCCTTTTACAAGTAAGAGACCACTAAACTCTATTGAAATATCTCATTTATTTATGAATACTCAAACTAATTTACTTGGTAGTATGTTAACTACAAGCTTTGCACAAATGGCACAGTCAAAAGAAGTAAGAGAGTTTATGATCCGAGCACAACAAATTGCACAAAAGCATATTAAGGTGTTTGGAAAAACATTGGTAGATAATGATATGCAGGCACCAATGTCGTGGGATACGAGTGTTAAAAATTCCACAACACCAGCATTCTCGGATAAAATTATGATGTTTCTTACAACTTTAATAAGTAATTCTGGATTGGGGAATTACGGAATGGCTGCTGCAGTAAGTATGAGGATGGATTTAGCAACTGACTATTTTAGACTTTCCTTAGAGGTTGCAAGATTAGGAAAAAGTGGAGCTGATATAATGATAAAAAATGGTTGGCTTGAAGAGCCACCTCAATCTGCTGATCGTAAAAAACTTTCTCAAGAAAAATAACAATAGTGGTCACAATAAAGAACTTGTTAAGAGGGATGTAAACTATGTTTAGAAAAAGAGAAAAACTATATTATATTCACTCGCCATTTTCGGAGTAATTGAACTACCTTTTTCTTTCTTAAAGAGTCCCGAAAAAGGACTGGTTTATAGTATTTTTTATGAACGGATTTTTATCTAGTATCATTCTAGTATCATTGCAATGGTTGCAGTTACTAATAAGTGGATTGAGTATCCTGTCCGTCTTTTGCCCAAAGTTTACAGGATAAGTGTTATATATGATTATCTTTTATTTCCTTTAACTTCTTTTTGGTATAACCAAACAACTTATTCATCAAAGTTAAAGGGAATAATTCTTCAAACCCTGTTAATTTTTAGCCTTCCTTTGACAGTCTTGGAGTATTGGATAGAGAGGAAAACTAACTTAGTCAATTATAAAACATGGACTTGTTTTCATACTTATACATCTTTATCCTTGATTTTCCTATTTATAAGATCTTTTATGAGCTTAATAAGACGGCTAGCTAAAGATAATCAAATTCCACAAGACACAGACTAAGCAGCAGTGTTAATTATTTAGTCTGTTTTCTTTTTAAACTTTACTGCGTTAGCTTCAATATACTCAACTAAAAGATGAGGACATTTCTTACACAGTATACGTCAAATACGAAGAAGAGACGATCACTTAATAAAACGTAATCGTCTCCGTAATTTTCCCACAGTATCATTGTTCTGCGCAGCAAATGACTTTGTTTTGTTACTTTTTCTTTAATATACGAACCCTTCAATCTTAAAGCGATTGCCCCTTCTAAACAACCCTTACCTACATCTCGGGAATATTCCTCCAACACAAACACATAATAGTAAAAAATAACTTTAAATTATAGAGGTGTTTGCTTTGGGTATAGATAATATAAAACTAACGTCTGCTGAAATGGGAACTTTGTGGGGAGCATATGTGAATGGTACTGCCATTGATATTGTAAATAAATACATGGTAACAATAATTGAAAACGAAAAGATTAAGACAGTTATGGAAGAGGCAATACATATCTTTGCAAAACAAAAGGAACAGATTGTCACCTTTATCGAAAAAGACGGTTTTCCTGTACCAAATGGATTTACAGATTCTGACTTAAATAAAGGGACCAAACGGCTTTTCTCTGATATATTTTGTCTACATTATTTGCACATTATGACTATGCATGGCTTAATTGGTCATAACACAGCTCTTGCTTCTTCGGTACGTAAAGATTTAAGGAATTTTTATGATTCTTGCGACAATGATGCAAAATACCTTTATCATAAAACGACTGACTTACTTTTAGAGCTGGGACATTTTCAACGAGATCCATATTTTTATCCTGAAGAAAACCCACAGTACGTTTCAGGACAAAACTTTCTTGACGGTTTTTTTAGTGACAAAAGACCTTTAGCAGCGACAGAAATCATTAGTCTTTCTTTAAATTTAAAAAAATCTATCTTAGCAAAGACGCTCTCCATTGGATTTAGTCAAGTTGCTCAATCAACAGAAACGAGAAAATTCTTAGAAAAGTCAGGAGACATTGCAGATAATCAGATTCAATCACTAAGTAAAATCCTACATGGGGATAACTTACCTATCCCTATGTCACTGGAATCAGAAATAACAAATGCCCAAGAGGCTCCTTTCTCGGACAAGTTAATGATTTTTCACATGGGATTTTTGTATCAAACCTCACAAATGTACCAAGGGGCAGGCTTAGCAACTGCAATGAGAACAGATCTTGCTATGACTTACGAAAAGATTATATTGAAAAATCTTACCCTTACAAAACAATGGTTTGATCTGATGGTTCAAAATAAATGGCTGGAACAACCACCTCTTGCACCCAATAGAAAGAAAATTGCACAAGACAAGTAAATAAAATAAATTCACTATTTTTGATTAAGCTAACAAAACTGCACAGTAATGGTCAAATAAGAAAGACGAACAATTTAAAAGCAATCGTCTTTTGACCGTAAATCTATTACTATTATTGTTTCTAAAATACCTAACCACACAAAAAAATAATAAATTTCCAATCTAAGTTAATAATAAAAAAATGACCGGGATTTGGAGGATTTATCATGAGGGATATAAAGCTAACTACGTCAGAAATGACTCATCTTTGGGGGACCTATATTAATGATAGTATGGCAAACTGTGTTCTCCAATATTTTTTAATGAATGTAGATAATAATGATATTAAAGGTTTATTACAATTTGCTCTAAAGATCTCCCAAGACCATCTACTTTATTTAACTGATCTATTTGAAAAAGAGAAATTCCCGATACCTGTTGGTTTTCATAAACAAGACGTTAATAAGAATGCTTCAAGATTGTTTTCAGATGAATTTTATCTTTATTATCTTAAAAATATGGCCTTTATTGGTGGTAATGGATATAGCCTAGCTCTAGGGACCTCTGCTCGTAAAGATGTACGTAACTTCTTTATCAAAGCCATTCAAAGTTCTTCCCAACTATATGACAAATCTGTTGATGTTTTGTTAGAAAAGGGACTTTTTGTGAGACCAGCACAGATCAATACACCAACCAAAGTAGATTTTGTTACAAAACATAGTTTTCTAACAGGCTGGTTTGGAGAAAGAAGACCTTTAACTTCAGTCGAGATTATGAACTTATCTTTTAACATTGAGCGTAACGACTTAGGACGTGCTTTATTAACTGGATTTCAGCAGGTTGCTCAGGACCAGGATGTAAAAGAATTTTTATCAAAAGGGATTAAAATAGCTTCTAAACATGTTGAAATATTTGGGTCTATATTAAGCGAATCTGGTTTACCAACTCCAATGGTTTGGAATACACTTGCTACTGAATCCATAGATTTTACATTCTCTGATAAGTTAATCATGTTCCATTCTGCTGCTTTGACTGCTGCTAGCACAAGTCATTATGGAACTAGTATTGGTACAAGTCCTAGACGCGATATAGGTTTACATTATGCAAGATTAACGTTGGAAGTCTTGAAATATGGTGAGGATGGAGCCAATATCATGATTAAAAACGGATGGCTAGAACAGCCACCTACTGCAACAGATCGTGAAGCATTAAAGAACAAAAACTTAAACAGTTAACTAAACTCGTAAAAAAGATTTAAGTAGTGATATTTTTCACTACTTTTTATATGTCGTATATTGAGTTTAATTATAAGAATAATCTAGTGTCTGCGATTATAATTATTTTACCAATAGCTTAACTACATTCTCTCATATGTCACCTAAAATGAAGATATTTATTTCGCAGTATAAGTCTGCTACGCATCTTAATACATACTTTACAATCTAATAAGGTTACAAAATCTAACGGCAAATTTGTTTTTAACAATCAGTTATGTTAATTTTCACATTGGAAGAGCAGTGGCTCCAATAGGAGTCTAGCAAATAAAGTAATAACTATAACCCACCCTTTAGATTACAGAGGGTGGGTTATTCATTTCTCTCAACATCTCTATATCTCCCAAGTTCATTACAACTCTACTCAAACTACAAAATAACCTTAGATACCATACACTACAGTTTCCTGATTTATGAATTGAATGTTTCTTATTTTCATTGGAAATAATGAAATTTTAGCAACAAAAATTAAATATGAAAGTGAGAAATGCCAATGCAAGGACATTTTTATAGGAGAAACTGTAAGTGCAAAAAGAAAAAGTGCACTTGTGGTTCAAAGTGGGCTTTCACCGTTGATATTGGACTAGATTCGGTAACCGGCAAAAGAAAGCAAAAAGTAAAAAGCGGGTACAATACTAAACAGGAAGCGGAAGAAGCTGCTGCCACTCTGATTCATGAAATTAACCAAGGAACATATTTAGAGGAAACAGATAAGACCTTCAGTGATTTTGCAAATGAGTGGCTTCCCATCTATAGTGATTCAAAAGATGTAAAGCCCGGAACCATTCGAGTGCGTCTCCATGAAATCGAAAAATTATTGCCCTATTTTTCTAAATTAAAATTAAAAGACATTACAAGAAAGATGTATCAAGATGCTCTAAACGATCTAAAGGACAAAAGTTACTCTGATAGTACTAGGGAGGGAATTCACCGTACAGGGAGAATGATTTTCCGAAAGGCACTAGAACTGGAGCTTATTAAGAAGGATCCTACCGAATTTGCTTATGTGAAAAAGGATAAGAAAACGATTGAACAGCTAGAAGAAGAGGAAGTTCCAAATTATCTTGAAAAAGAAGAGCTCGCTTTGCTTTTAAAAACAGCAAAAAATAATGGACTTGAACATGATTACTTGGTGTTTTTGATATTAGCCTATACTGGAATCAGAGTTGGTGAGCTAGTTGCTCTCAAGTGGAAGGACGTAGATTTCAACAACCACACGATAAGTATTACCAAGACGTATTACAATCCTAATAATAATACCTTGGAGTATCAATTGGTGCCACCGAAAACCCGTAAGTCCAGGCGAAAAATTGTTGTTGATGAATAAGTGATTCAGGCACTAAAGAAACACAAAGAAGTTCAGGATCATATTATTAAGCAATTAGGTAACGAATATCACAATAAGAATTTTATCTTTACAAAAATGGAAAGACAATATGGTTATCCCATTGTAATTAAAACCATACAAAACCGTATGAAGAGACTTCTTACTATCGCAGAACTGAACACAAATTTAACACCACACTCTTTGAGGCATACTCATACGTCTCTCTTAGCCGAGGCAGGTGTCTCGCTTGAACAAATCATGGATCGGCTCGGTCACACTGATGATCAAATTACAAAGAATGTGTATCTCCACGTTACGAAAGAAATGAAAAAAGAAGCCTCTCAAAAGTTCAGTGAACTGATGAGAAGCCTCCGTTAATTTACCTCAATGTTAGCAAAATGTTAGCAAACCACTCTCACCTTACCAACAAACTCAGTCACATCATGGGTTGAGACGGCTTATTACATCATGCCGCCCATTCCACCCATTCCGCCCATGTCTGGCATTCCACCAGCATTTTCTTCAGGGATGTCTGCTACTACCGCTTCAGTTGTTAAGAACATAGCTGAAACAGATGCTGCGTTTTGAAGTGCATAACGAGTAACCTTAGTTGGGTCAACGATACCAGCTTCAAACATGTTTACCCACTCGCCAGTAGCAGCATTGTAACCAACGCCTACAGGCTCGCGCTTTAAACGCTCAACAATTACAGATCCTTCAAGACCAGCATTGTGTGCAATTTGACGAACTGGCTCTTCTAAAGCACGAAGCACGATGTTGATACCAGTTTGCTCATCACCAACAGCCTCTAATGAAGCTACTTTATTGTATACGTTAACTAGTGCAGTACCACCACCAGAAACGATTCCTTCTTCTACAGCAGCACGTGTTGAGTTAAGTGCATCTTCAATACGTAGCTTACGCTCTTTAAGTTCAGTTTCAGTAGCAGCACCAACTTTGATTACTGCAACTCCACCAGCTAACTTAGCAAGACGCTCTTGTAATTTTTCTTTGTCAAATTCAGAAGTAGTTTCTTCTAATTGAGCACGGATTTGCTTTACGCGCGCTGCAATATTAGCTGCATCTCCGTTACCTTCAACGATTGTTGTATTTTCTTTAGTTACAACAACCTTTGTAGCGCGCCCTAATTGAGTAATGTTTGCAGACTTAAGATCTAATCCTAAATCTTCAGTGATTACTTCTCCACCAGTAAGTACTGCGATGTCTTCAAGCATAGCTTTACGGCGGTCACCGAATCCAGGAGCCTTTACAGCTACTGCATTAAAAGTTCCACGAAGCTTGTTAACTACAAGAGTAGCTAGAGCTTCACCTTCAACATCTTCAGCAACTAGTAATAGTGGCTTACCTTGTTGTACAACTTGCTCTAATACTGGTAAGATTTCTTGAATGTTTGTAATCTTCTTGTCAGTGATTAAGATATATGGATTTTCTAGGATTGCTTCCATCTTATCTGAATCAGTTACCATATAAGGTGATGCATATCCACGATCGAATTGCATACCTTCTACTACTTCTAACTCAGTTGTGAAGCCCTTAGATTCTTCGATTGTGATAACTCCGTCGTTACCAACGCGCTCCATTGCTTCAGCAATTAATTGCCCAACTTCTTCGTCAGCAGCAGAAATTGCAGCAACTTGAGCGATTGAAGATTTACCTTCAATTGGCTTTGAAATAGCTTTTAGTTCTTCAACAGCTGTAACAACAGCCTTTTCAATACCTTTACGTACTCCAACTGGATTTGCACCAGCAGTTACGTTCTTTAGACCTTCACGAATCATTGCTTGAGCAAGAACTGTAGCAGTCGTTGTTCCGTCACCAGCAACATCATTTGTTTTGCTTGCAACTTCAGCAACTAGCTTCGCACCCATGTTTTCGAATGCATCTTCTAGCTCGATTTCTTTTGCAATCGTTACACCATCGTTAGTGATTAAAGGTGAACCATATTTCTTCTCAAGAACCACGTTACGTCCCTTTGGTCCAAGAGTTACCTTTACTGCATTTGCTAGAGTGTCAACTCCACGAAGCATTGAACGGCGTGCTTCTTCACTAAATTTAATTTCTTTTGCCATGTCATTTTACCTCCTTGAAATTTTCATCTTATAAGTATGGAAATTTAGCAATGCCAAATTATCTTGCGTTTGTTCTAAGTATGGGTTTATCCAATGACAGCTAAAATGTCGTTTTCACGAAGAACTAAATATTCATTACCTTCGTATTTAACTTCAGTACCTGAATATTTTGAGAAGATGATACGATCACCAGTAGATACTTCTAGGGCAACACGCTCACCGTTATCAAGAACACGTCCTGTACCAACTGCTACAACTCTTCCTTCTTGAGGCTTTTCCTTAGCAGAATCCGGTAGCACGATACCGCTAGCAGTTTTTTCCTCAGACTCAACAAGCTCAATAATTACGCGATCTCCTAATGGCTTTAACAAGTGAAACAACCTCCTCAATAATTTTACGAAATTTAGTCTTTTATTAGCACTCGAATATAATGAGTGCTAACACAATTTATATAATAATGAAACTCAACCTTTAATGCAAGTATTTAGGTTTCTTTTTTTGAAAAAATTCTTCTATGAATTTCCGACAATATTTTTATATGGCCTTTCAGTAAGACTCCTGATGTAAATGGATAGGGATTGTACGAATATCATGTATATTCGTCATGCACATACCTATTACAGTTTATCTTCTCTACTATATTTTAAACCTTTTACATACAATATTAAGAATGTCTTGAACGGTCGTACGGATCTTTCTTTTCCACCTATGTGAGGTGGGAGTTGGGACGAGGAACCTGTCCCTTTGTCCCAAAAAGGACTTGTCACTGTTTATATGGTACAATCGTTAGGGAAATGAAAGCATAAAGGAGAATTGAACATTGGAGAAACGGCACTGGTATGTAGTTGTTACTTATATCATCATGCAATTTTCTAGTATTTTAGGGGTTCCTTTACTAGTGAGTCTTGGAATAGACAACAGGGAAGTGGCAGTAGCCTACTGGTTAATTTTCAGTTTCTTTACTGGTCTTGTTGTGATTCTACTTTTACTTCGTCAGGATATGATGGTAAGGCATCATGAAGAGCGAAGCACCATTCCAGTAGCTATATTCTGGGCGTTTTTTGGAGTGTTTCTTGCGTTATTTGCTCAAGGGATTGCAGCAACCATTGAAAACCGTGTATTCGGTATTGAATTTGGTTCTGAAAATACAGATTTTCTTGTTGAGATTGCCCTGACTACCCCTTTATTTATTGTGGTTACCTCTATCATTGGACCAATTTTAGAGGAAATTATCTTTAGAAAAATCTTATTTGGCACACTATATAAAAGATATAACTTTTTTATTGCAGCACTTTTAAGCTCAGTTATTTTTGCAATGGTTCATATGGATTTCACGCATTTGTTGATCTATTCTGCAATGGGCTTTACCTTTGCCTTTTTATATGTAAAAACCAACCGAATTATAGTTCCGATCATTGCACATGTTGCAATGAACACATTTGTCGTGTTAGTACAGGTTGTATTTAAGGATGAGATTGAGAAATATCAAGAACAAGTTGAGTCAATGCAAGCTATGATACACTTTATCTGGACTCGCTTTATGTAATTGGAGGCTTTTAGCAATATGCGTAGAACATCACCATTCTTTATGGGTCTATTATATTTTGGTATGGGCGTGATTTTTACAGTTCTAGCCATTCAAAGTAAAACTGAGGATCTTTGGAGCTTTCCCACGATTCTCCTCATGCTGGTAGCAACATTTGACTTTGGAGTTGCCTTTCGAATGTTTGCCCTTCATCAAAAATTGAAGCAAGTAAAAAAGTAAGACTCTGAGATCAGAGTCTTACTTTTTTTATTCCTTATTCCTTTCGGCTTCTGCCAACATTCTCTTTTTGTAAGCACTTCTTGAAATAAGAATACTGATTTCATATAGGATAAACATTGGAACGGTTACCATCATATGTGAGATTAATTCCGGAGGTGTAATAAACGCCCCAATGACCAATAAGATGAAATAAGCATATTTTCTTACTTTCGTTAAAAAGTCTGGAGTTACAATTCCCAGGCGTGTTAAAAACATAATCACAACTGGTAGTTGAAACAATAAGCCAAATGGTAAGGTCAGTTGAATTAAAAATTCAAAATATTCATTGATTCCAATAACCTGCTCGATATTCAAGCGGTTTGCTAGCCTCGTCATGAAGTCAACAACAAACGGAAATAGTACAAAATAAGAAAACGATATTCCTGCTAAAAATAGAAGCAGAGACATTGGAATATAGCTTAACGTGACTTTTCTTTCTTTTTCAAATAAGCCAGGGCTGATGAAAGCCCATAACTGATATAAAGTGATTGGAAACGTCATGATAAAAGCAATGATAAAGGCGAATTCCATATAAACTTTAATTGGGTCTGTTAGCCTAAAGGCATTCATTGTCAGCTCTTTTGCCTCATCCGCCTGCTGTAAATAGACAATCAAGGGCTCTGCTAAAAAGAAGCTTCCGACCATCGCAAATAAGAAGAAAACGACTACGATAATCAGCCGTTTTCTAAGTTCTCCGATATGATCATAAACAGACATTTCATTGTGGTTCATCATATCTCATCCTAACCTTACTTGTTACCTTCTTTTTTCTTCTCATCGTCCTCATCATCTGCTAAACCCTTTGTTGCATTTTTAAATTCACGTAATGTATTTCCTGCAGCCTTTCCAAGCTCAGGTAGTTTTTTCGGTCCGAATATTAATAAAGCTACGAATACGATTAATAATAGGCTTCCAATTCCAACGTTTGGCACACCCATCACCTCCTTTTAGTCCAGTGGATATGTTTTTAAAAAGTATATTAACGATTGCAATTCTATTGATAAGTCAATATGATGGATCCTTACATGATCAGGAACATTTAGGCGAGCAGGCGTAAAATTTAAGATCCCCTTAATCCCTTTAGCAACTAATCGATCAGTAATTGGCTGTGCCACTGACGCAGGTACCGTTAAAATTGCAACGGATACTTCTGGACCAACCCGCTCTTCAAGCTCATCCAAATGAAAAATTGGAACACCGCCAATGTCACTTCCAACTAAAGACGTTTCTATATCAAATGCCATTTCAATTTTAGTACTATTATTTTTCAGGAAATTATAATTTAGAAAGGCTGTTCCTAAATTTCCTACACCAATCAACATAACCTTTGTCAGTTCATCTTGGTCCAGCGTTCTTCTGAAGAATGTAAGTAAATACTGAATATTATAGCCGTAGCCTTTTTTGCCTAGTGCACCGAAATAAGAAAAGTCACGACGGATGGTAGCAGAATCAACCTTAACTGCTTCACTCAATTCAGCTGATGAAACTCTCTGTTTGCCTGACAAATATAGATTCTTTAAAAATCTATAATATAACGGTAACCGCTTCGCAGTTGCTTGTGGTATTTTCGTTTGTTGTTCATCACTCAATAGTATCACCCATATATTCTACGATCTATGATAATCTCCACTCTTGCCACCAGTTTTTGTGATCAAATAGGTTGGTCCTATCATCATTCCTTTATCTACAGCTTTACACATATCATAAACAGTTAGAGCACAAGCAGAAACAGCCGTAAGAGCTTCCATTTCGACTCCCGTACTTCCCTTTGTTTTCACTTCACCTTCTATGTGTAATTCATAGTTATTACCCTTTGGATGCCATGTAAAGGAAATATTTACTCCTTTTATAGGGATCGGATGACACATTGGAATAATATCAGGTGTTTTCTTTGCTGCCATTATTCCAGCAACCTGTGCTACTGCTAATACATCACCTTTTTCCATTTCCATATCAACGATTCTTTGATAGATCTCTTTGGAAACTTCTATGCTAGATTTAGCAACAGCTGTTCGGACTGTATCATTCTTTAAAGTGATATCTACCATCTTTGCATGACCTTGATCATTAAAGTGGGTGAATTCCGTCATTCTAACCCCTCCTTAACTAGTTTACCTACCTATGACTATACACTATTTTAAGTGACTTGTCGCATTCCTTTGTGAACAATTTATTACTTCTAGCATGCTCATCTATTGCCCCTTAAACCAAATATATATACACTAATAGTAGAAACCTGAGGTGAACATAATGATCGTATTACAATTAAATCAAATTACAAAGTTTTATGGGTCAGAGCCTATCTTATCGAATATAAAATTAGAAGTACAATCAAAAGATCGAATTGCCCTTGTTGGTCGAAATGGAGCAGGTAAATCCACTCTTTTAAAGATTATTGCCGGTATCCATTCACAAGATAGTGGTGAAATTATTAAACCAAAGGATGTTACGATTGGATACTTAGAACAACATACTGGTTTAGAAACAAGGCTATCTATTTGGGAGGAATTACTAACGGTTTTCTCTCATCTAAAAAGACAAGAAAAAGAGCTTCGACTCATGGAAGAGCAAATGGGAGATCCCGCTCTATTTCAAGACCAACCACGTTATGAACGGATTCTAAAAGAATATGACATTCAACAAGAACAATTTAAACAACAAGGTGGATATCAGTATGAGTCTGATATCAGGTCAATTCTCCATGGTTTAGGTTTTGCCAATTTCGATATTAATACCCCTATCTCTACCTTAAGTGGTGGTCAGAAAACAAGATTAGCGCTTGGAAAACTACTTCTATCGAAACCTGACCTTCTCATTTTGGACGAGCCTACCAATCATTTAGACATGGATACCCTTTCATGGCTAGAACAATATCTAAACTCATATCCTGGTGCAATTTTAATTGTTTCACATGACCGCTACTTTTTAGACAAGGTTGTTAGCCAAGTGTATGAACTAGCACGAACTCACATGAATAAATATCATGGAAATTATAGTCAATACCTAGTACAGAAGGCTGAAAACTATGAACGTGAATTAAGACAATATGAAAAACAACAAGAGGAAGTATCAAAGCTAAAGGATTTTATCCAACGAAATATCGCAAGGGCTTCAACCACTAAACGAGCCCAAAGTAGAAGAAAGCAGTTAGACCGAATGACGTTAATGGACCGACCTAATGGTGATGAGAAATCTGCGTCATTTCATTTTGACATTAATCGTCAGAGTGGAAATATTGTCTTAAAAGTAGAGGATTTAGCTATTTCATATGAAGATCATGAACCTACGATTAAAAATATCAACTTCACATTAAACCGTGAGGATAGTGTTGCTCTTATTGGTCCAAACGGGATAGGAAAATCTAGCTTACTTAAAGGAATAATTAGTAAGCTTAACCCTAGCAAAGGTAGTATTCATTTTGGGTCCAACGTAACAATTGGCTATTATGATCAAGAACAAGCAAATTTAAAATCTAATAAACGGGTTTTAAATGAATTATGGGATGATTATCCACATGTCCCTGAAAAAGAAATACGAACTGTTTTAGGAAATTTCCTATTTTCGGGCGATGATGTGTTAAAAGAAGTATCTAGCTTAAGTGGTGGAGAAAAGGCTAGGCTAGCATTATCAAAGCTTATGATGCAAAAGGCTAACTTTTTAATTCTCGATGAGCCTACCAACCATTTGGATTTGGATAGTAAAGAGATTCTTGAAAATGCACTGATTGACTATCCTGGAACTATATTATTTGTTTCACATGATCGATATTTTATTAACAGAATCTCTTCTAAGGTATTAGAACTAGAAGCAACAGCCATTACAGAATATCTGGGGGACTATGATTACTTCTTAGAAAAAAAGCAAATGTTAGCAGAATTGCAAGAGCTAGAAGCAAAAGTAGTAAAACCTTCACAAGAGTCAGTAAAAGCTGAAAAACGTAGCTTTGAAGAAGAAAAAGAGCTCAAAAGACTAGAACGACAGCGAAAACGTAGAATTGAAGAAATTGAAAAGGAAATTGCCTCATTGGAGGAGTTAATTGCCCATAATGATGAACAGCTTTGTGATCCAGAAGTCTATCAAGATCACGAAATCGTCCAAAAGCTAAACCATGAGAATGACCAAGCTAATGAACAGCTAGAAAAGCTCATGCACGAATGGGAACATCTATTAGAACAAGAGTGAACAGCAATTTAAATGATAATAAAAAGCCAGTGAATTATTCACTGGCTTTTCTTATACACATATTCACAGAGTTACCCACATTATCAACACTTATCAGTTAAGGTTTTCTTTAACTTTTCCACAAAAACCATCTTGTTTTACTAACATATCCACAAAGTTATCCACATACCATAGTTATAGCTAGGATACAACCTAATAAACTCATTAAAGACTATCACACCAACCCTAAACATCATGCGACTTTCTCGAAAATTCTAAAAAAATAAACATTTAATCTCATCTTCCTATTAAGTTATCCACATTGTTTGTTGGTTTCTATGGATAAATAACTCATCACAAGTTCTTCTTGTGGACTTCTTCATTTTGTAATGCCCTAACCAGCTTAAGATTTCCGATTAGCAATAAATAAAGGAAGAATACCAGGTATGCCAATTGAGATATGTAACAAAGGTTGTGTAATGAACAGCGAACCATTCCCACAGTGTTGCATATAAGCACCATAAGAATACATATATAGCTTTTTTAAGTTAAGGATAAAAGTTTAAATATAATATGTTCGTTAATACATATAAGGGGATCACCGTAATAGCAGTCCAAATATCTCCACCTACATCGTAATACTCATAAAATCTAAAATTAATGCCTAGTATATAATCCGTAATAATTGAAAGATATAGAGCAAATAAACTTGTTATATACAATTCTAATTTGGTAAGATTCCTTTGATTGTTAAATCTCAGTATTAAAACATAAATCAAAATAGTTAAGAAGGGATACCAAGCACCCCAATGATAACGGGTCAATTCTATGGATTCCCGGACAGCTTCAGACATTTTCTCCACAGCTTTCTAGTTTTTTTAGACATTGCCTATTTGCATTATTAACATTGAGCAAACGATAATATACACCCTTTATTAATTAAAAAAAGGATGGACATATGATTCCATCCTTTTCTTTCTATTAAAACGATGTTAACGGCAAACCTGGATTTGCATTTAAATCTAAGGGTGAAGTCTTACCCTTAGCAAACGATACACTACCTGCAGCAGCAATCATTGCTGCATTATCTGTGCATAAAGAAAGTGGCGGTATAACAAGCTCAACACCTGTTTCATCTTTAAAGGCTTCTACAAGCTGGCTTCTTAGCCCCTTATTAGCTGCGACTCCACCCGCAAGTAATACCTGCTTAACTCCATAATTCTTTGCGGCCCTTTTTGTCTTCGTTACGAGCACTTCAATTACACTCTCTTGAAAGCTAGCTGCAAGATCCTCAGGTTTAATTTCCTCACCACGCTGTTTTGCATTGTGAAGGGTGTTAATAACTGCCGATTTTAATCCACTGAAGCTAAAATCATATGAATCAGGCTCTAACCATGCTCTTGGCAAATTTATTGACGGTTGTCCTGTTTGAGCTAGTCGGTCGATATGAGGACCTCCTGGGTAAGGTAGATCCAGTGTTCTTGCTACTTTGTCATAAGCCTCTCCGGCAGCATCATCCCTAGTTTCACCGATTACCTCAAAAGAGCCATGCTCCTTCATTAAGACAAGTTCAGTATGTCCACCCGAGACTACTAAGGTTAATAACGGAAATGTAAACTCCGATATAAATCGATTCGCATAAATATGACCTGCAATATGATGAACACCTACAAGAGGAATGGATTGTGAAAACGAGATTGCCTTTGCAGCGTTTACACCTATTAATAAAGCTCCAACAAGACCCGGTCCTTCTGTTACAGCAATTGCATCGATCTCTTTAAAGGTAACACCCGCTTGTTGTAATGCTTCCTCTAGGACAATCGTTAATTGCTCAACATGGTGCCGAGATGCTATTTCTGGAACCACTCCGCCAAACCTTTTATGACTTTCAATTTGAGATGAGACCACATTGGATAAAATCTCACGTCCATCTTTTACGATTGCCACAGCCGTTTCATCACAGCTGGTTTCAATTCCTAATATGATTTGCTGTTTCATATATATTCACCCACATCACTAAGGCATCCTCGCCATTATCAGTATAATAATTCTTTCTTATTCCACCATCTTGAAAGCCAAGCTTACGATATAACGATTGGGCTACATGATTGGTGACTCTTACTTCTAGTGATAGTCGCTCTGCCCCTAAAGCCATAACGAGCTCCACTGCTTGTTTTAAAAGTGCCTCACCGAGCTTTCTACCTCGGTATTCCGGTAGTACTGCAATATTAGTAACATGAGCCTCTTCTAGGACAACCCATAATCCACAATATCCGATTACTTGATCGTGGTCCTGCATAACAATATAACTCGCATAGGGATTGCTCAATAACTCATTGTGAAAAGCCTCTCGACTCCATGGTACTGTAAATGATAAATGCTCAATCACAAGTATTTGGTCAATATCGGCTACTGTCATTAACCGAAATGTTATAGATTCATTCACCCTCACTACCTCCTTAATGAGACTTCTCATTGGAAGCTAACCAATTTGCTTCTGCTTCTGCTAGACGAAGATAGCTAGGTACAAAAGTATGTAGATCTTCTGCTTCTTTTGTTGATCCAATGTGAGCCAATAGAGCTGGTCTTGGATTACCATCTAAAAAAGATGAAAATACAGCTTGATCACCTAGAACCTCTGCCATTTTTCCCCGGTGAATCGGTACATCATTTCCTATAAATAAAACATTACCATCGATATCTTTTAACTGTGCCAACCAATCTTCTAATGGAACATTCTGATCCTTCATTACTGAAGTCATACTTTGACCATTGTACTGATATAATCCTGTAAAGAGTTGTTCCCTTCTTGCATCCATAACAGGGCAGATATATCCGTTAAATCCCCTTCCATTCCAGGCCAATTGCTCTAAGCTAGAAACCCCAACTAATGGTACTTGTAGGCTCCAAGCCAATGTCTTTGCTATTGATACACCAATTCTAACCCCAGTATATGAACCTGGGCCTTTTGCTACTACAATTTTATCGAGCATATTCGGTGAAATATCACAATCTATCATGACTTGTTCAATTGCTGGCATTAGCCTCACAGAGTGATTTTTCTTTATATTAGTGATATATTCTCCTATAACATTTTGTTGGTCTGTTAAAGCAATCCCCATAACATACGTGGATGTATCAATTGCTAGTATTTTCATGTTTATTTAACTCCTTGCCCAATTGTTCGTACCTTTCACCGACTGCTTGGTAAACAATCTTACGTTTTTGATCATCTTCTCTAGTAATTTTAATACATGCATATTTTGATGGTAATTGCTCTTGAATTAAATGAGCCCATTCCACTACTGTTACACCAGAGCCATGAAAATACTCATCGAAGCCTAGATCCTCAAATTCATCTGAAACACGATAAACATCCATATGATATAAAGGAATCCGTCCATTGTACTCCTTTATAATTGTAAATGTCGGACTATTTACTGTTCTAGTAACACCTAGTCCCTCTGCTAATCCTTTCGTAAAGGTGGTCTTCCCAGCACCTAAATCCCCTTCTAAAAGAATAACATCTCCAGCCCTAACAAGCTGACCCAAATTACTAGCAAACTTTCTTGTTTCTTCCTCATTATTAGTTATCCAACTATTAGTTTTCATTATGATCACCATGCTTAAAATGATTATATCCTTGTTTTTTCAACTGCTTAACACTATCTCCACTTTTTAAAGATACATTTCCGCTTCCACGGATGACCTTTCCGATCTTAGTTATCTTTATGTCATCCTGAGCGAAAACTCGCTCTAGCTCAGACCATTTCTCTGAAGAAATAGTTCCAATAAGCTCATAATCCTCGCCACCATATAAAGCCCAATTTATAGCCTGCTCATGACCAAATGTTAGAATTTCAGCTGATAATGGGATTAATGATGCATCTAGCTCTATATCAACTTGACTAGCCTCTGCTATTTCAATAGCCTCACTTGCTACACCATCACTAATATCATTTAGTGCGACTCTTCCTAAATTGCTTAACAAGATCCCAGCTTGTCCTTGTGGTGTGGGTAATTGGTGGCGTTTTACCAAATACTCATTACTATCTTTCTCGTTTAATAGAATATGTAAACCTGCAGCTGAGTCTCCTACAGTTCCAGTTAGAAAAACAAGATCACCTGGCAATGCATCTGAACGTTTAAGACTCTTATCTTGTAATATACTTCCCATTACCATTACATTTACCACTAAAGGGCCCGAAGTAGATACAGTATCACCCCCAATTAGAACCATTTGGTACTGTTGGGCTAACTCTTCCATGCCTTTATAAATTTCTACTAACTCTTCTTCAGACCAACTAGTTGGTACTACAAGTGATACTAGGTAAAACTTTGGTGTCCCTCCCATAGCAGCAACATCACTAATATTTGCAGCTAGAGCTTTATATCCTATATGAAAAGGACTCATTGTTATCCTTGAAAAATGAACTTCTTCTACCATCGTATCAGTACACGCAATCACATCTTTACCAGTATATGGTCTTATAATAGCTGCATCATCACCAATGCCAACAATCACATCTGAATTAAGTTGATGTTTTGGTGTAATCTGCTTTATAAACTCAAATTCATCATGAATACTCATTTTAACACCACTTTTTCCTCTGTAAAATACAAAAAACCTTAGGAGTATATCCTAAGGTCCCTATAGTTATTTTCTTATTATCGGACTGAAAAAGCAAATAAAAACAAAAATTATGGCGGTCCCGACGGGAATCGAACCCGCGATCTCCTGCGTGACAGGCAGGCATGTTAACCGCTACACCACGGGACCATTGGTTGCGGGGGCAGGATTT